>CAIKSH010000036.1 GCA_903830015.1 uncultured Solirubrobacterales bacterium
CCTCATTGGTGTGGGCCGCCGAGGCCGAGCCGCGAAGGACCACCGCGTTGCCCGACTTGAGGCAGAGAGCGGCCGAGTCGATCGTCACGTTCGGGCGTGCCTCGTAGACCACGGCGACCACGCCGAGCGGAACCCGCAGCTTGCGCAGCTCGAGGCCGTTGTCGAGGGTCCGCTCCTCGAGCAGCTCGCCTACCGGGTCGTCGAGCGCGGCCACGGCCCGCGCACCGGCGGCGATCGCGGCGATTCTCCCCTCGTCCAGGGCGAGACGGTCGATCAGGGCGTCGCTGAGGCCCGCTTCGCGACCGGCCTGCAGGTCGGCCGCGTTGGCTTCGAGGATCTCCGCGCAGGAGGCCTCGAGCCCGGCGGCGATCGCCTCAAGCGCCGCGTCCCGGACATCCCGGCCCGACGCGGCCACTGCGGGAGCTGCCTCGTGCGCTGCTGCGCACAGCTCCGCCACGCCCTTTGCCTTCGTTGCCACCGGGAGAGCGTAGTCGGCCGGCGGTCTCAGACGAGGACGAGAAGGTCCCGGTGCACGGCCTCCCCGGCGGGGCGGCCGAGCGCTGCGTCGGCGTCGGCCGAGCGCTTGCCGGCCAGCAGCGCCAGGTCCTCGGCGCCGTAAGCGACGATGCCTTTCGCCACGACGCCGTCGCCGTCGGTTATCTCTACGGCGTCGCCGGCCCCGAACTCCCCGTCTACCTCGACGATTCCCACCGGAAGGAGCGAGGCGCCCTCGTCGCGCAGCGCCTTGGCCGCGCCGGCGTCCACCCCGAGGCGGCCGCTGGTGGGCTTGGCGTAGCGCAGCCAGAGCTCGAAGCTCGAGTGCTCCTGGTCGCGGGCGGCAAACCGCGTGCCCTCCGGTGCCCCGTCAAGCGCGCGGTCCAGGGCCCCCGCGGTCAGCCCGTTACAGATCGCGGTGGGAATTCCGGCCGCGGTGGCCATCTCGGCGGCGACCACCTTCGAGCGCATCCCTCCGGAGCCCAGCCCCGAGGGGGCCTGGCCGATTGCGTAGCCGTCCAGCTCGGCCGGGTCCTCGACCAGCGCCACCAGGGGGGCGTCCGGGTTCTCGCGCGGATCGCTCTCGTGCAGGCCGTCCTGGTTGGTCAGGAGCACCAGGCGGTCGGCCCCGCAGAGAATGGCCACCTGGGCGGCCAGGAAATCGTTGTCCCCGAACGAGATCTCCTCGGTGGCCGTCGTGTCGTTCTCGTTGACCACCGGCACCGCACGCCAGTCCAGGAGCCGTCCCAGGGTCTGGCGGGCGTTCAGGTAGTGGGCCCGGTGGCCGACGTCGAAGAAGGTGAGCAGCACCTGCGCGCTGGTCAGCCCGCGGCCCGAGAGGAGCTCGTCCCAGACGCGGTAGAGGCGTCCCTGGCCGACGGCGCTCGCGGCCTGCAGGTCGGCCATCGCCGCCGGGCGCCCTTCCAGCCCCATCGTCTCCATGCCGCGCGCAATCGCGCCGCTGCTGACCACGACGAAGTCATCGCCGGCCGCGTGGCGCGCGGCGATTACGTCGCAGACCGATTCGAGCACGTCCGCGCGCAGGCTCCCGCCGTCGTCGGCGACGATGTTCGATCCCAGCTTGATCACGTACCGGCCCATGCGCGGGGCAGGTTAACCGCGAGGCCTGCTCAGCAGTCCAATTCGAACTGCACCCCGGCGATCTGCAGGCTGTCCCCGGCCTCGAAGCCGAGCTCCTCGAGCTCGGACACCACGCCCATCCGCCGCAGGCGCCTCTCGACCTCGGCAAGGGCGTCCTCGTTCTCCAGGTCGAAGCGGGCCAGGAGCCTCTCCACCGCCGGGCCCTCGACGACGTACTGCCCCTCCTCGCCCGAAGCCGTCCAGCCGGCCGGCTCGCCGGGCCGGTAGGTGATGTGCTCGGCCATCTCCGCTTCGCCGGCGGGGGCCGGAGGGCCTTCGGGCGTGCGGCGCACGAGCTCGTCGGCGAGCTCGTCGATCCCCTCGCGCGTGGCGCTGGAGGTCAGGAGGACCGGCACCTGCGGGCCGAGCCGTTCGCGCCAGGCCGCGGCAGCCTCCCGGGCGGCCTGGGGATCCACCAGGTCGGCCTTGGAGAGGGCCAGGATCCGGGGCAGCCCGGCCAGGCCGGAGCCGTGGGCGGCCAGCTCGGCCTCGATCACCTCCCATGCCTGGGCGGGATCCGAGCCATCCGGCGGGGCGAGCTCGAGCACGTGAACCAGGAGGGTTGTGCGCTCGAGGTGGGCAAGGAACTCCTGGCCCAGGCCGGCCCCTCCGGCCGCTCCCTCGATCAGCCCGGGCACGTCGGCCACCACCAGCTGGCGACCGGCCCGGTCGAGCACTCCGAGCTGGGGTTCGAGCGTCGTGAACGGATAGTCGCCCACCTTCGGCCGGGCCCGGGTGAGCACCGACACCAGCGAGGACTTGCCGGCGTTGGGCAGCCCGACCAGGCCGACGTCGGCCACCGTCTTGAGCTCAAGGGTGAGGTCGCGGATATCGCCCTTCTCGCCGAGCAGCGCGAAGCCAGGCGCCTTGCGAGCCCGCGACGCCAGCGCAGCGTTGCCCAGGCCCCCTCGACCCCCCACTGCGGCTTCGAAGCGGGTGCCCGCCCCGACGAGGTCTGCCAGGATCTGGCCGCGCTCGTCGAGGACGACCGTCCCGTCAG
>CAIKSH010000037.1 GCA_903830015.1 uncultured Solirubrobacterales bacterium
AGCGGAGGCCGGCGCGGACACCGGTCAGAGGACCCCGGTCTCCTGAAGGAGCTGCTGGGTGCCCTGGAGGTCCTTCAGGTCGGCGAGGTCGACGTTGGGCTGGCTGATGCTTTCGAGCGGCGGGAGCGAGGGGTCCTGCCGGACGCCGGGAACGAGCGGGTACTCGCCGACCTGCCGGGCGAAGTACTCCTGCTGGGGGTCGGCGAGGAGGAAGCTCGTGAACGCCTGCGCGGCGGCCTGCTGGCCGGAGGCCGCCGGGATGCCTGCTCCGGAGAGGTTGACCAGCGTGCCGACGTCGCCGCCGGGGAAGAAATGCAGCTGGACCGGGTAGTCGCGGCCCTTGACCTGCCCCTCCCGGATTCCCTCGATCACGTAGTAGTGGTTGATCAGCCCGACCTCGATCTCGCCGTCGGCGATCGCGTCGCGGATGATCGAGTTCTTCTCGTAGGGCTGGGTGTCGTTGGCCTTCATGCCCTCCAGCCACCGGCGCGTCGTCTCCTCGCCCGCGGTTAGCCGCATTGCGGTGACGAACGCCTGGAAGGAGGCGTTGGTCGGGGCCCAGCCCACCTTGCCCTTCCATTCGGGCGCGGTGAGGTCGAAGACCGACTTCGGCAGGTCCTTCTCGTTGAGCACGCGGCTGTCGTAGGCGAGCACGCGTACACGGCCGGTGATGCCGACCCAGTCGCCGTCGGTCGAGCGGTAACGGGCCGGCACCCGGTCGAGTATTTCGGCGGGCAGCTTCGTGAGCAGGCCGGCGGCCTGGAGCGCGCCGAGCGCGCCGGCGTCCTGGCTGAGGAAGAGGCCGGCCGGAGTGCGGTCGCCCTCCTCGCGCAGGGTGGAGGCCAGCTCGGCGCTGTCGCCGTAGCGGACCTCGACCTTCACGTCCGGGTTCTCCTTGCCGTATCGCTCCACGAGGGGCCCGACGTACTCCTCGTCGCGCCCGGAGTAGATGGTCAGGCTCTTGCCGTCGCCCTGCGAGCCGCCGCTGGACGACGAGCCGCAGCCGGCGAGCAGGCCCGCAGCCAGGACGGCGGCCAGGACGGCGGGGATGGCGGCTTTGGGCATAGTCGTCAGGGGTCGGGATCAAATCCGATAACAGCGGTAGGAGTTCTAGCAAGCCCGGCCGGAAAACGCGGTCGTTGCGGCGCGTCCGCGCCAGCGCCTACTCTGGCGCCATGTCTACGCCCCCGCCCCAGGACCCCACGCAGATGTACCCGCAGCAGCCCGGGCAGCCGCCGTACCAGACCGGCTACCAGCAGCCCCCGCAGAAGGGCGGCAGCCCGTGGCCGTGGGTCGCGGTAGCGGTGGCGCTGATCGTCGCCGGCGTGCTCGCCGCGCTCTACATCACCGGGCGGGATGACAGCAACAAGACGCCCCAGACGGTCGACCGCACCCAGACCGTGCAGACGACGATCACCCAGGCCACGACGCAGACCCAGACGGTCACCGTTCCGACCACCGTCACCACGCCGGACAGCGGCGGAACCCCGGCGCCGTAGCCGGCCCGCTCAGCGCGGGCAGCGCAGCGAGACCTTCCAGCTGGCGTTTCCGCCGGCCGGCGTGAACCCGGCCGGGGGAGGCACGACGAGCGAGCCGAGGCCGGGGTCCAGGATGTAGTTGTCGGAGACCGACGGGTTGGCCGCAGTCACCCAGGTGCCGCCGGCCGGGCGGCGCTCCTGGGCGCTGACCACGGTGGCCGGCGGCACGTCCAGCCAGAGCGAGAGCAGCGGGACCGGGCGGTGGTTGGGAACGGTGACCGGCAGGCAGTCGCGCCGGATCAGCCCCGGCGGCCGCTCGACCAGCGCCCGGAGGTCCTTCTGGATCGAGTCCTGCCGGGCGAGGGCGTCGCGCAGGCTGGAGATCCGGCCGATCCGCGAGGGCAGGAAGGCCACGATGAGCACCAGGGTCACTACGGCGAACCACGACCACCACTGCCGCCGCTGGTCGCCGGGCTCAAGCTCGCGCCAGCCGAAGACGCCGGCGCCGCAGAAGATCGCGCCGATCGCGGCCGGCAGGAGCAGGTAGCGGCCGAGGATCGGCAGCCCGGCTACGGCCAGGATGCAGAAGGCTCCCAGGGCCACCGCTCCCACCGCCACGGCGACCTTCGCCTTCTCCCTCAACGTCCACCAGGCAAAGGCCAGGCCCCCGACGGCGCCGAAGAGGACCGGCTCGCGGAGGATCTCCCCGATCCGGCGCGGGACGGTCAGCGGGAGGTCGCCCAGGCCGGTCGGGCGGTTCAGGGCCTCGACGTTCTCCTGGGTGCCGGTGAGCGAGTGGACCGGGCTTCCGGCCAGCAGCCAGTCGCTCAGGACCCAGATGACCGGCGCCGAGGCGGCGATCGCCACCCAGCCGGCGATGCGGCGCAGGTCGCGCTCCCCCGCGTAGAGCAGCCACAGCAGGTAGGCGGCGCTGAACGCCCAGGCCTCGGGGCGGATCAGGCCGGCCACGGCGAGCAGGGCGAAGACCGGGGTCGCGTTCCGCGGCCGGCGGCTCCCGACGAGGATGGCGCCGAGAACGAGGGCCACGTAGGGGATGTCGACGTAGGCGCGGGCGCCGAAGTCGAGCAGCGGCCGGCTGGTGAGCATCACCAGGGCGGCCACCACGCCGGCCCAGGGGCCGAACCACTCGGCGCCCAGCTCGTAGACCAGCCAGACCAGCGCCCCGAGGAACAGGAAGCCCAGGACGACGGTCAGGTCGATCGCCCCCAGCGCGTGGACCGCGCCGTCGGCCCCGTTGCTCAGCGGCGAGACCAGGACGCCGTACAGGGTGGAGAGCGGGTGCGGGGTGGGGGCGAAGGGCAGCTCGAAGTCGGGAATGCGCCCGTCGGCGAGCTCGCGACCCCAGGCCAGCGAGTAGAGCGTGTCGTAGTTGACGACGCTGCGGCCCACCATCAGCCAGGCGAGCGCCCCGAGGATGGCGGCGGCGGCGACCTGCCTGATCGAGCGGGCCACCGCGGCTAGTCCCGGGGCAGCCCGGCCAGCGCGACCAGCATCTCCCGGGCGCAGCGCTCCCCGAGCAGGAGGCTGTCGACCGCGAAGGACTCGTCGGGCGCGTGGATGTCGTCTTCGGCGAGGGTGAAGCCGGTCACCACCACCGGGATTCCCTGCTCCTGCAGGTCGGCGACTACCGGGATCGAGGCCCCGGCGCGGACCAGCGCCGTCTCCATCCCGCTGGCCCGGTCGATCGCCTCGCGGGCGAGGCGGATCGCCGGCAGCTCCGGCTCGAAGAGCGAGGGGGCGCCGGAGTGCCAGGAGATCTCCATCGTCGCGTCGTCCGGCAGCCCGGAGCGCATCAGCCGCTCGAACTCGGCTTTCATCTCGTGCTGGTCCTGGCCCGGGGCGATCCTCAGCGAGACGAACGCCTCGGCCCGCCCGGGGATCACCGTTCGCGGCGAGCCGGCCTCGATCCAGTTGACGTCGACCGCCGGGCGCGCCCCGTTGCGCAGGCGGAACTCCTCGGCGGCCTCGGGGTAGAGCGGCCGCGCCCCGACCTCGCCGAGGATCTCCTCGCCGGGCTTGAGCCGGCCCCAGCCCTCGACCTCCTCGGCGCCGGGCTCGGCGACTCCGGCGGCCAGCGATTCGGGAACCACGCCGCGATCGTCGGGCATCACCTTCGCCAGGACGCCGTGGAGCACGTGGAGCGCGTTGAGGACGCTACCCCCGTACATGCCGGAGTGCAGGTCGCGCGGCTGGACCTCGATGGTGAGCTTCGCCGCGATCACGCCACGCAGGCCGACGGTGATCGCCGGCGTCGAGGGGTTCTCCATCTGGGAGTCGAAGACGATGGCGCAGTCGGCTCCGCGCTCGTCGTTGCGGACCCACTCGGCCACCGAGGCGCCGCCGACCTCCTCCTCGCCCTCGACCAGGACCCGGACGTTCACCGGCAGCTGGCCCTCGGAGGCCAGCGCGCAGGCGGCGTAGAGGAGGGAGTAGAAGTTGCCCTTGTCGTCGCTGGCCCCCCGGGCGTAGAGGCGACCGTCGCGCACCTCAGGCTCGAAGGGGTGCGAACTCCACTCCGAGGCCGGGCCCGGGGACTGGACGTCGTAGTGGCCGTAGATGAGGACGGTCGGCGCGTCGGGGGAGGGGCCCTCCAGCTCGCCGACGACCAGCGGGTTGCCGTCGCCTACCGTTACCAGCGAGGCCTGGCCGCCGGCGCGGCGAACCTTCTCGGCGGCAAACGAGGCGGCCCTCTCCAGGTCGGCGGCGTCGCCCTCGCCGGTGGAGATCGAGGGGATCCTCAGCCACTGGCAGAGCTCGTCGAGAATCTCGCCATCCATCGCCCCCAACCCTACTTTCCGGCCCCCGCGAAGCCCCGCGGCGCGCCGGAGGGCCGACTAGACTCGCGCACGTGTCCGCAGGCCCCTCGCTCTACCGTCGCCACCGTCCCCGAACCTTCGCGGACGTCGTCGGCCAGGAGCACGTGGTCCGCACCCTGAGCAACGCGATCGAGCAGGGGAAGGTCCACCACGCCTACCTCTTCGTCGGCTCCCGGGGCACCGGCAAGACCTCGACGGCGAAGATCCTCGCCGCCTGCCTGAACTGCGAGCAGGGCCCGACCACCAGCCCCTGCGGGCAGTGCGAGTCGTGCCTTTCGATCCAGCAGGCCACCTCGATGGACGTGATCGAGATGGACGCCGCCTCCCACAACTCGGTCGACGACATCCGCGAGCTGCGCGAGAGCGTGGCCTTCGCCCCGGTGAGCGGACGCTCGAAGGTCTACATCCTCGATGAGGCCCATATGCTCACCCCGCAGGCCTGGAACGCCTTCCTCAAGACCCTCGAGGAGCCTCCGCCGAACACGATCTTCGTGCTGGCCACCACCGAGGCCCAGAAGGTGCTGCCCACCGTCGTGGACCGCTGCCACCGCTTCGATTTCGGCCGGCCCAGCGTCGAGCAGCTCACCGTGGTCCTCCAGCGGGTGGTGGACGAGGAGCAGATCGAGATCGCTCCCGACGCCCTGGCCCTGATCGCCCGCCACGCCACCGGCTCGTTCCGCGACGCGCTCGGGACGCTCGAGCAGCTGGTCACCTACACCGGCAACCGGATCGCCGTGGATGACGTGCTCGCCGTGCTCGGGGTCGCCGACGACGACCTGCTCTTCGGCGCCCTCGACGCGGTGGCCGCCCACGATGCCCGCTCGGCCCTCGAGGCGGCGGCGGCGCTGGCCCAGGCCGGCCGCGACCTCCAGGTGGCCGCGCGCGACCTCGAGGTTCACGCGCGCGAGCTGCTCGTGGTTCGAACGCTGGGCGCCGTGCCGGCCGAGCTGCGGGTGACCGCCGACCGCGACCGCAGGCTCGAGGAGCAGGCGCTGCGGATTCCCGAGGCCGACGTGGTGCGGCTGCTCGACCTTCTCGCCAGCGCGATGCGGGCCATCCGCGACGGCTCAGACGCCCGCACCCAGATCGAGCTGGCCCTCGTCAAGGCCGCGACACCCTCGGTCGATGCCTCGACCAAGGCGCTTCTCGCCCGGATCGCCCGGCTCGAGGGCGGCGAGGCGCCGCCG
>CAIKSH010000038.1 GCA_903830015.1 uncultured Solirubrobacterales bacterium
GACCGGCTCGGCCGGGCTGCCGGGAAGGGTCACGTCGACGCGGCCGCTCTGCAGGCCGGCCTCGAGCTCGGCGAGCTCGAGCTGGGCGCCGCGCGCCTCGATCAGCTCCTCGAGCTCCTGGCGGGCCTGGTTGGCCGCCCGGCCGGCCTCGCCGCGCTCGTCGGCGGGCAGCTCGGCCACCGACCTCAGCAGCTGGGGCAGCTCGGCGCGCCGGCCCAGGTAGCGGACCCTCACCTCGTCGAGCTCGGCGGTCGTCGAGGCGCCGGAGATGGCCGTTTCGGCCTCGTCGCGGATCTGCCCAACGCGTTCGATCATCGAAGCAGCCACCCTAAACCCTCCCTGAGGCGTCATAGAGGGCTATCGACGCCGCCACGGCGGCGTTGAGCGAGTCGCCGGAGATGGGGATGTGGCGCACCTGGCCGGCGCCGTCGAGGATCTCCGCGGGCAGGCCGTCGCGCTCGCCGCCGACGAGGAGCGTCAGCTCACCCTCCGGCCAGGGCCCTGCCCCGAGCTCTTCGCCCGAGCGGGCGGCCAGGGCGACCACGGTGCCGGGCATCTCGGCCAGGTCCTCGACCCGGGCGAGCGGCAGGCCGAAGATCGCCCCCATGCTCGCCCGCGCCGCCTTGGGGCCGTACGGGTCGGCGCAGCCCGGCCCGAGCAGGACGCAGGAGGCGCCGAAGGCCAGCGCGCTGCGCAGGACCGTGCCGACGTTCCCCGGGTCCCCGACCTCCCAGAGCGCCACGGCCAGCGGACCGGCCGGCCGGCCCCAGGCCTGCTCGTAGACGCCGATCGTCCGCGTCCCAGAGCCGAGCGCCGAGACCTCGTCGAGCACGGCCTGCTCCACCGCGGTCCCGGGCAGCCCGCTGCCCTGCGCGGCAAACAGGTGGACCGGCTCGCGGCCGGCGGCGCTCGCCGCGGCCACGAGGTCCTCCCCCTCCACCGCGAAGAGGCCGCTGCGCTCGCGGCCCTTGCGGGTGCGCAGGAGGGGCACCTGGCGCAGCTGGGGGTCGTGTGGGTCGGTGATCGTCACTTCGGGCTGGTCCTGTGGTTGTCTGGCTCTCCGGTTCGGGTCAACAAAAAAGGGCGCCGTCCTTGCGGAAGCGGCGCCCGGTGGGTGGCTATGACGGCCCCTGGGGTCAGGCCCCGGTGGCCGTCGCCTCACGGGCGACGTCGGCAAATCGGCGGAACGCCTCGGGATCGCGCACGGCGATGTCCGCGAGGACCTTGCGGTCGAGCTCGACGCCGGCGGCGCCGAGGCCGTTCATGAAGGTGGAGTAGGTCATCCCGTTCTGGCGCGCAGCGGCGTTGATCCGGGTGATCCAGAGCCGCCGGAAGTCCCGCTTGCGGTTGCGCCGGTCGCGGTAGGCGTAGCCGTCGGCCTTGAGCAGGGCCTGCTTGGCCGCCCGGTACTTCGAGTTGGCGTTGCCCCGGTAGCCCTTGGCGCGGGCGATCGTCGCCTTGCGGCGCCGGCGCGACTGGACCGAGCGTCCGGCGCGGCTCACTTTCCGCCTCCGAGCAGCTTGCGGACCCGCGGCTCGTCGGTCTCGGAGATCGCGACCGGCTTGCGGAAGCCCCGCTTACGCTTCTGCGACTTCTTCTCGAGGATGTGGCTCGACATGGCGTGACGCCCGCGGAGCTTGCCCTTCGCGGTCTTGCGGAAGCGCTTCTTGGCGCCCGAATGGCTCTTCATCTTCGGCATCGCAGCGCCGGACTATAGAAGGTCGGACCGGGCGCGGGCGCTCAGCCGGCTGCGGGCTCTTCGGCCGCTGCGGGGGCCTGCTCGCCGTCGCCGGAGGACGCCTCTTCGGCGCCGCCGGCCTCCCCGTCGCCGTCGGCGGCGGGCTCCGCTTCGGCCTGCACCTCGACCTCGACCTCCGCCGGCGCTTCCTCGCTCGGCTCCGGAGCGGCCCGGCGCCGGCCCTCGACCCGGGCGGCCAGCCGCTCCTCGAGCTCCTCCGCGGAGAGGTCCTCGGGCTCGAACTCGGTGATCTCGTCGCCCAGGACCTCCTTGGTCGGGCTGAGGATCATCGTCATGTTGCGCCCGTCGAGGTTGGGCCGCTGGTCGATCTGCCCGATCGGCGCCAGCTCGATGGCCAGGCGCTCGAGGATCATCCGCCCCTGCTCGGGGTGGGTTACCTCGCGGCCCCGGAACATGATCGTCACCTTGACCTTGTCCTTGTGGAGCAGGAAGCGCATCACGTGGCCGCGCTTGGTCGCGTAGTCGTGCTCGGCGATCTTGGGGCGGAACTTGATCTCGCGGATCGTGATCTGCTGCTGGCCCTTCTTGGCCGCCTTGACCTTCTGGGCCTGTTCGTACTTGTACTTGGAGTAGTCCAGGACGCGGCAGACCGGCGGCTTGGCCTCGGGGGCCACCTCGACGAGGTCGAGGTCGCGCTCCTGGGCGTACTGCAGCGCGTCGTCGATCTTCATGATCCCCGCCTGGTCACCCTCGTCGTCGATCAGGCGGACCTCGGGCACGCGGATGCGCTCGTTGATCCGAGTCTGGTCACGCTCCGGCATTCGCCGGTCGAAGCGCCGCGGTACCGGCACTAGTTGCGCGAGGCGCGGCTCAAGAGCGGCGCTGCTTGACGTTCATTCGGATCAAGGCGGCGCAGTATAGCCAGAGGCCCGGCCCCGGCGCGGCAGCTGCGAGGGCAGCTCGAGCACCGCCCGGGCCCGCCGGCAGGCCTTCACGCGGCAGGGCCGCACCCCGCGGTCGACGCGAACGGCGTGCCCGCCCGCGTCGAGCCAGACGAGGTCGATCGGGTAGGCCATCCCGAAGGTGTGCACCGAGCGGCAGCGGTCGATCAGCAGGGCGTGGGCGACGGGGCGCCGGCGCCAGGCCAGGCCGCGCAGCCGCTCGCGTCGCGTTGCCGCGCGGCGGACCGCCAGCCCGCGCGCGTGAACGCTCAACCGGCGGCCTCAACCGGCAGGTCCCGGCGGGTGGAGCTCTCCTCCTCCAGGCGGGCGGCGAAGTCCCCGACCGCCATCTCCCCCACGTCCCCGACGCCGTGGCGCCGGACGGCGACCGTTCCCTTCCCGGCCTCCTCGTCGCCGACCACGAGCATGTAGGGGATCTTCTGGAGCTCGTTCTCCCGGATCCGCCGGCCGACCGACTCGGAGCGCAGGTCGGCCTGGACCCGCAGCCCCCGGCCCGCCAGCTCGTCGCGCACCGCGGCGGCCGCGTCGGCGTGGCGGTCGGAGATCGGCAGCACCACGGCCTGCACCGGAGCCAGCCAGACCGGGAACTCGCCGGCGTAGTGCTCGACCAGGATCCCGATGAAGCGCTCGTAGGAGCCCATCAGGGCCCGGTGGATCATCACCGGGCGGTGCTCGCGGTCGTCGGCGCCGGTGTAGGCCAGGTCGAAGCGCTCGGGCATCGAGTAATCGAGCTGGACGGTGCCCAGCTGCCAGGAGCGACCGAGCGAGTCGGTCATGTGGAGGTCGATCTTGGGGCCGTAGAAGGCGCCGTCGCCCTCGTTGACGGTGTACTCGAGGCCCTGCGCGTCGAGCGCGTCGGTCAGCGCCTTCTCGGCGGTGTCCCACATCTCGTCGGTGCCGATGCGCTGCTCGGGCCGGGTGGAGAGCTCGATCGAGACGTCGAAGCCGAAGATCCCGTAGGTGGCGAAGGCGAACTCCAGGCAGGCCGCGACCTCCTCGGCGACCTGCTCCTCGGTACAGAAGACGTGGGCGTCGTCCTGGGCGAAGTGGCGCACCCGCAGCAGGCCGTGGAGCGTGCCGCTCAGCTCGTTGCGGTGCAGCAGGCCCGGCTCGGAGTAACGGACGGGAAGCTCGCGGTGGCTCCAGCGCCGGCTGGAGAACAGGTGGGCGTGGCCGGGGCAGTTCATCGGCTTGAGGCCGAACTCGCGCTCCTCGGTCGAGGTGGTGAACATGTTCTCGCGGTACTTCTCCCAGTGGCCGGAGGTCTTCCAGAGCTCGGCGTCGTAGAGCTGCGGGGTCTTCACCTCCTGGTAGCCGCGGGGTTCGCCCATCTCGCGCGAGAGTGCGACGAGCTCGTTCCAGATCGCCGTCCCCTTGGGCAGCCAGAAGGCCGAGCCGGGAGAGACCTCGGAGAACTCGAACAGCCCGAGCTCCTTCCCGAGCCTGCGGTGGTCGCGGGCGCGGGCCTGTTCGAGCCGTTCGAGCTCGGCCTCCAGCGCCTTGCGGTCGAAGAAGGCGGTGCCGTAGATCCGCGTGAGCATCGTGCGGTCCGAGTCGCCACGCCAGTAGGCGCCGGCGACCGACTGCAGGGCCACGGCGCCGATCCGGTCGGTGCCCGGGCCGTGCGGCCCGCGGCAGAGGTCGGTGAACTCGCCGTTGCGGTAGAGGGAGACGGTCTCCACGCCCTCGTCGCGGATCAGGTCCTCGATCAGCTCGACCTTGTAGTCCTGGCCCTCGGCGCGGAAGATCTCCAGCGCCTCGTCGGTGCCCACGTCGCGGCGCTCGAAGCCCTCCCCGGCCTTCATGTGCTCCTCCATCCGCTCCTGGATGGCGGGCAGGTCCTCGTCGGAGATGGTGGTTCCCTCAGGGAACTCGAAGTCGTAGTAGAAGCCGCCGTCGATCGCCGGGCCGATCGAGACCTTGACGCCCGGGTAGAGCTCGGTGACCGCCTCGGCCAGGACGTGGGCGGCGTCGTGGCGGATCAGCTCCAGGGCCTCGTCGCCGGCCGAGTCGGTGAGGATCTCGATCTCGGTGCCGTCGGCCAGTGTCGCCTGCAGGTCGCGCAGCTGGCCGTCGTGGCGCACGGCGAGCGCCGCCCGGGCCAGGCCGGGCCCGATGGCCGCCGCGGCGTCGGCGCCGCTTGCCCCCTCGGGCAGCTCGAGCTCCTTTCCGTCGGGAAGCCGGACCTTCATGGCGCCGATGCTACGCAACGGCCCCGCCCTACCGGCGATGCAGGCGCTTTTCGTGGCGATCGCTGCACAGTGAGTTGACGGGCCCGGGGAGCCGCTCCGGTAGCTTCAGTGGCGATGGCGGAGACCTCCTCCAAGCCTCCCTACCGGCGCGGGCCGCTCAAGACGGTCTGGCCCTCCTCCGCGCGGCCGCTAAGCCACCGGGCCGCCCGGCGCGCCGACGAGGGCTACGGGCTCTCGGACTCTCCGGACTGGCGCGGGATCGACTGGCCGGCCCACACCCACCAGGTAGAGGTCGACGGGATCCCGGTCAATTACGACGACCTCGGCGAGGGCATTCCCGTCGTCTTCATCCACGGCCTGGGCGGCTGCTGGCAGAACTGGCTGGAGAACCTCCCCCGCTTCGCCGAGGGCCACCGGGCGATCGCCCTCGACCTGCCCGGCTTTGGCCGCACGCCGATGCCGTCCGAGCCGATCTCGATCACCTTCTTCGCCCGGATCGTCGACCACTTCTGCGAGGCGCTTGACCTCGGGCGCGTCTCGCTGGTCGGCAATTCGATGGGTGGCTTCACCGCGGCCGAGACGGCGATCCGCCACCCCGAGCGGGTCGACGACCTGGTTCTCGTGGACGCCGCCGGCATCACCTCGGCGACGATCTCCGAGAGCCCGATCGGCGAGCGCGTCGCCCGCGCGGTGCTGAGCCGCGGCCAGGGTGAGGGCCAGCAGGTCGACCTCTCGCGGCTGCTCAAGCGCCCGGGGCTGATCGCGCTGGCGATGGGGTTCGTCGCCCGCTACCCGACGCTGATCTCGCGCGACGTCCTGGCCGAGCAGCTGCTCTCGGTCGGCGCGCCGGGCTTCCAGGACTCCTTCGACGCGATCATCGCCTACGACTTCCGTGACCGGATCGGCGAGATCTCCTGCCCGACGCTGATCGTCCAGGGCGCCGAGGACATCCTCGTCCCGCTCGGCGATGCCCACCACTACGCCGAGGTGATCGAGGGCGGCGAGATAATCGTCTTCGACGACACCGGCCACGTGCCGATGCTCGAGCGCCCGGTCGACTTCAATAACGCCGTGATCGAATTCATCGACCGGGTGGGCGTGCAGTGAGCCTGGCCGACCAGGCGATGGCCGCCGCGCAGGGCCCCGCCTTCCGGACGGCGATGCGGCTC
>CAIKSH010000039.1 GCA_903830015.1 uncultured Solirubrobacterales bacterium
CCACGGCCCGCAACGCCTGGATCGTGGCCGGCTGCGGACAGTGGCTCTCCGGCCAGACCGCCCACGCCCGCCCGGCGATCGCGCGCCGGCTGAAGGAAGGAGGCCGGCCGGCCTTTCCGCCATCGGCGTCCGACGCGCTGCTGCTCGGCGGCAGCGTCTTCGACCTGCTCGCCACCGAGCAGGGCAGCGAGGCGGCGGTCCGTCTCGCCGTCACGGCCCCCGCCGACGACCCGCACGAGACGATTGCCCGCGCCTTTCCCGGCCGCTCGGTTACCGACACCGAGGGGGTCTGGCGCTCGCACCTGGCGCGGCTCGCCGGCGCCTGATCAGCCGCCCGCGACCAGCCACGCAACGAGCGCCAGTACGGCAAGGGCGCCGGCGAGTGCCACTCCGAGGCGCAGCGGTGAAGGGCGAAAGGGTGCGGCCGGGAGGGCCATCCCGCTCTCCAGGAGCACCTGCCGGGCATCCTCCAGCGCGGAACGCGGGACCAGCACGTCCCGCGATCCCGCAGCGAGCATCTCGGGCACGTCGGCCGCGGGGGAGCGCCTGACCAGGCTCGGAATTCCCTCCTCGAGCAGGAGCCCGGCGATCAGGTCGGCCTCCGCCTGGTTCCTGCCGCCGGCGACGCGTACCAGGTCGCCTTCGGTGTACCGGCGCTCGACCTTGCGCGGATCGGCCGCCGGACGCTCACCGGCCATCGAGGAGGACCGGCTGCTCGTCGACGTTTCCCTCTCCGTCGATCATGAAGCTGCGCAGCTCGGGCTCCTCACCGGCGAGCCCGATGATCAGCCACTCGGTCCCGGGCCAGAAGCGGGCAAAGTTGATGTCGGTCTGCGACGGGTAGGGCTCCGAGCGGGTATGGGAGTGGTAGATCGCCGGGCGACGACCGGAGTCCTCGATCTCCATCAGCAGGGGGGCGAGCCGGGCCCCGTCGACCTCGAAACGCATCGGGCTCGCCGCCAGGTTCTCCAGTTGGTGGACTTCGGCGACGCGGTCGCCTTCGAGGGCGATCAGGCCGCAGCACTCGTTCGGTGCGTCGGCCAGGGCGTGCTCAACGAGCCCGGCGAGCGGCTGCTCACCAATAACCATTGCCGACTCGTTGCCGCGCGACCAGGTCAGTCGGTCTTGAGGACCGGCTTCTCTTCGATCTCGGCCGTCGGCTCGGGCTTCTTGTCCTCGCCGGTTACCGAGGCTTTGAACTCGCGCATCCCCCGGCCCACGGAGCGTCCCACTTCGGGCAGCTTCTTCGGGCCAAGGACGATCAGGGCGATGATCAGGACGATCACCAGTTCCATGGGTCCAATGCTGGGCATATGCGGATTCTACGCCAACGCCGCCGCCGGCACTACCACCAGACGGTGGAGTCGAGATTCTCGACCTCGTCCACCGGAAGGGTGTAGAGGCCCGAGGAGAGGTACTTCCAGCCGTCGTCGCAGACGATGAAGACGATGTTGCCCTCGTCCATCTCGTCGGCAATGCGGGCCGCGACCCGGGCGATGGCGCCCGACGAGACGCCGGCGAAGAGACCCTCCTCGTCGAGGAGCCGCCGGGTCCAGGTCACCGCGTCGCGGTTGGTCACGAAGATCTTGCGGTCGAGCAGGGAGAGGTCGATGATCGGGGGAATGAAGCCGTCGTCGAGGGACCGCAGGCCCTGGACCGGCTCGCCCTGCATCGGCTCTGCGGCGACGATGGTCACCCGGTCGCCCAGCTCCTCCTTGAAGCGCCTCGCGCAGCCCATCAGCGTCCCCCCGGTGCCCAGGCCGGCCACGAAGGCGTCGACCTCGCCGTCGAGTTCCTCGAGGATCTCGGGCGCCGTTCCCTCGTAGTGGGCGAGCGGGTTGGCGGGATTGCCGTACTGGTAGGGCATGTAGTAGCCGGGATCGTCGGCGGCCATCTCGAGCGCCATGGCCACGGCACCGTTGGAGCCCTGGTCGCCGGGCGAGTAGACGATGTCGGCGCCGTACATCTTCAGGAGCTCGGTGCGCTCGGGAGTCACGTTGTCGGGCATGACCACCTTCAGCGGGTAGCCCTTGCGCGAGCAGATCATCGCCAGCGAGATCCCCGTGTTGCCGGAGGTAGGCTCGAG
>CAIKSH010000040.1 GCA_903830015.1 uncultured Solirubrobacterales bacterium
AGGAAACTGCCTGCTTGTCGACGAAAATCCCTTAACATCAGCTGTCAGCGTTAACCGATGAGGGAGTTTCGGAGATGCAGGAAACGTCGCACAAGAATTCGCTCCTGAGGGTTGTCTTGCTGGTGCTCTTCCTGATTATCGGCGCCTGTATTGCCTGGGGGCTGCTCAAGACGGGCTACGCCCTCAAGGAGCAGGCCTGCATCAACCGCGTGATGGCTCAGTATCCGGCGGTTTCGGTGTCCGCGTACAACAACGCGAAAGCCACCGGGGCCCTGAAGCTCTCCTATGACGCGGAGCGTCAACAGGCCGTCAAGGCCTGCTGAGAAGCAGTCTCAACCTCGTCGAAGAGCGGTGGCCTTGGGCTACCGTAATAAATGATGAAGGCTGTCACCAAACCGATGGTCGTCGCAGTGGTGGCTGCCTTGCTGGCGCTTGGCGCCCTCACAATCGTCATCATCGACTCAAGCGGTTCGCAGAGGGGTGAACAGGGGTCCTCCGGCCAGCCCGGACCCGTCGGTCCGGCCGGTTCCACGGGTGCTACCGGAGCCGCCGGAAGCCCGGGACCGACGGGAAGGACAGGCGCCACCGGGACTTCTGGCCTGGCCGGCCCCGCAGGCCCTCAGGGCACACGCGGCGCGACGGGGAAGACCGGCGCCAAGGGCTCAGTCGGCGCCACCGGCGCGTCGGGCCCGGTCGGGGACACCGGCGCCCAGGGCTGCGAGGGAGCGGCCGGCCCGACCGGCCCGCAGGGCAACACCGGCCCGCAGGGGTGCGAGGGCCCGGTTGGCGCGACGGGCGCGACAGGCGATGCCGGGCCCGCAGGAAGCCCCGGCGCCGACGGGCGAACGATCCTCAGCGGCACCGGGGCGCCGAAGGACACCACCGGTGAAGACGGCGACTTCTACATCGACACCGCCTCGGAAGACATCTACGGGCCGAAGACCGCGGGCTCGTGGGGCGCCGCGACGAGCACCATCGGCCCCGCCGGCCCGCAGGGGGAACAGGGCCCCGCGGGGACAAACGGCAAGACGGTGCTAAGCGGTGCCGGTGCGCCCGACCCGGCGCTGGGAAGCGACGGGGACTTCTACCTCGACACCTCGAACAACGACTTCTACGGACCGAAGTCCGGAGGGTCATGGGGCGCAGGAACCTCGCTCGTTGGCCCGGCCGGCCCGCAGGGTGAGCAGGGCATTGCCGGCGCAAACGGCCGCACGATCCTGAACGGACCCGGAGCCCCGGCGGCAGACACAGGCTCAGACGGCGACTTCTACGTCGACACGGCGGCCGAGGACATCTACGGACCGAAGACCGGGGGCGCCTGGGGCTCCCCGACAAGCCTCGTCGGGCCGCCTGGTGCCAAGGGCGATACCGGCGAGACCGGTGCCGCCGGCAAGACGATTCTCAGCGGCTCGGGCGCCCCCGATGCGGGCCTTGGAACCGATGGCGATTTCTACATCGACACGACCGCACTCGTGATCTACGGCCCAAAGACCGGCGGCGGGTGGGGATCCCCGGTGAGCCTCGTCGGCCCCCAGGGGCCTCAGGGCGACACCGGCCCGGCCGGTGAGCAGGGTCCCAAGGGAGACACCGGGGCTACCGGGCCGGGCGTCCCGCCCGCGTTCGGCGAGTTTCACAGCACCGGCGACCAGAGCCCTACCGCCGGCGGCGTGACCACGCCGATTGTGCTCAGCTCCACCGACGAGAGCAGCGGCGTGACGCTTGACGCTCCCGGCTCGGCATCGATAACCGTTTCGACCGCCGGCACCTACAACTTCCAGTTCTCCGCGCAGGTGACAAAAACCGACGCGGGGACGGACATCCTTTATCTCTGGCCGCAGCTCGACACCGGGACGGGATGGACCAGCCCGACCTGGTCGAACTCCTCAATCAACCTGACCGCGGCCAACCAGCGCCAGATCGCGTCCTGGAACTTCGTCTTCACCGTGCCGGCTGGCACGAAGTTTCGGATGGTCATGGCGTCAACCAACACGGGGTTCGTGATCGACACGATCAATCCGTCGCCTTACGGCCCGGAGATCCCGGGCCTGATCGTCACCGCCAACCGCGTCGGTTGAGCCGCGGCCCGATGGCCACCCCCGGGTTAGGCTCGCCACGTGATCTGCGAGGACCTGGAGACCGCTGAGGTCGAAACACCGCTCGGCGCGGTGCTGGTGGTTGCCGGGCCGGCCGGGGTGGAGCGGGTCTGTCTGCCGGGCGCCGACCGTATCGCGGCGGTGGCCGCCGCCGGGCGTTCGCCCGAGACCCCCATCGCCGTGGTGGAGCAAGGCACCCATCCCGGCCAGCGCACCGTGACGGGCACACTCGCCGATATCGCAGCGCGGACGGCGGGCATACAACCGCCCGCGACCATTATTGTGGGCGAGGTCGTGCGATTGCGCCACCAACTGCGCTGGTTCGACCGGACGGACCTCAACC
>CAIKSH010000041.1 GCA_903830015.1 uncultured Solirubrobacterales bacterium
AAGCGGATCGTCTTGCGGATCCGCGAGGCGAAGACCCGGTCCCCGAAGTTCTCCTCGAGGATCTCGATCGCCTCCTTGGCGTGGATCGTGCGCGTGTCCATGATGGTCGGGAGTATCCCCTCGATCTCGATGTCGGGGTTGAGGTTCTCGCGA
Source organism: uncultured Solirubrobacterales bacterium (assembly GCA_903830015.1). GTDB lineage: Bacteria > Actinomycetota > Thermoleophilia > Solirubrobacterales > Solirubrobacteraceae > F1-60-MAGs163. Next base: position 154 of record CAIKSH010000041.1, read on the forward strand.
ATCATCTCGAGCGTGTTCTGCAGCTGGATCAGCCCCCTCATCGAGAGATACTCGCACTGGACGGGGACGATCACCTTATTGGACGCGGTGAGCGCGTTGATGGTCAGCAGCCCGAGGCTGGGCGGCGTGTCGATGCAGACGAAGTCGTAGTCGTCGGCGACCTCGGCGAGCGCCTTCTGGAGCGAGCGCTCGCGGCCGATCTTGGTCGACATGGCGATCTCCGCGCCGGCCAGGTCGATCGAGGCCGGGGCGATGTCCACCTCGCGGCTGACGATCACGTCGCGGATCGGCATGTCGTGAACCAGGACGTCGTAGATCGACTTGTCGAGCGTGTCCGGATCGATCCCCTGGGACATCGTCAGGTTGCCCTGCGGGTCGAGGTCGACGCAGAGGACCCGGTGGCCCTTCTCGGCGAAGGCGACGGCGAGGTTGAGCGTGGTCGTCGTCTTGGCGACGCCGCCCTTCTGGTTGGCCAGGGCGATGACCTTCGGCTTCTTGTTCTTCTTCTTTTCCTTGGACACGAGGGCTCCGCTCGTCGGGGTCGGTGATTGGTCCCGTACCCGCGCTTATTTCGCAGCCGGAGGCGGTTCTCCTTCCCGTTTTGCCGAGGTATTGGGCGCCGCGGCGCGTAACCTGCCCCGCGATGGCCGTCTCCGACCCCAAAGTGGGCCTGCTGGGCCGGGAGCTGGTCGTGGTAACCGGCAAGGGCGGGTGCGGTAAGTCGACCGTCGCCGCGGCGCTGGCCGTGGCCGCTGCGGCCCGCGGCACCGAGGTCATCCTCGCCGAGGTCGACGCCCGCGGCGACGCGGCCCGGGAGCTCGGCGTCGCCCGGCGCCCGGAGCCCTCGGTGGAGACCGAGCTGGCGCCCCGGCTGCACCACGTCTCGATCGATCCCGACAGCGCGCTGCGCCACTACCTCGCCGACCAGCTCCCCTCGCGGGCGCTGGCCGAGACCCTCCTCTCGAGCCGGGTCTTCCCCTACTTCGTGGCCGCGACCCCGGGCATGCGCGAGCTGCTCACCATCGGAGCGGTCTGGGACCTCACGCAGGAGTCCTCGCGCCGGACCGGCGAGCGCCTCTACGACCTGGTGATCCTTGACGCGCCGGCAACCGGACACGGACTGGCGATGCTGGAAGCCCCATCCACCTTCGAGCGCGCGGCCCAGGCCGGCCGCATCGCCGGCCAGGCCGGCCAGATCGACGACCTGCTGCGCGATCCCCGACGCACCGCGGTGGTCGCCGCGGCCCGGCCGGAGGAGCTCCCGGTCAACGAGACGATCGACCTCGCCGAAGGGCTCCGGGACCGGCTCTCGATGCCCCTGGCGGCGGTCGTCGTCGACCGGGTCCACGGAGACCCCCTGACCGAGGCCGAGAGCGAGCGGGTCGCCCGCGCCGGCGCCGACCCCGCCGCCACCGGCGCGGCGCTGGCCGTGCATCGGCGGGCCGTGGCCGAGCACGGCGAGATCGGCCGGCTGCGCGCGGCGGTGGAATGCCCGGTGGTGACCCTCCCGGAGATCGCACGGTCCGACATCGGGCCCGGCGAGCTCGGGGAGCTGGCCGGCCGCCTGGAGGCGCTGCTGTGAGCGGGGCGCTCCCGGAGCGCCTCGAGGGCCGGTCGGTGGTGATCTGCGCCGGCTCGGGAGGCGTGGGCAAGACGACCTGCTCGGCGGCGATCGCCATGGGCCTGGCCGCCGAGGGCAAGCGGGTGGCGGTGATCACCATCGACCCGGCGCGGCGGCTGGCCGACGCGCTCGGCCTGGACGAGCTCGGCAACGAGCCCTCGCTGGTCGACCCGGCCCGATTCGCCGGCGACGGCATCGAGATCGACGGCGAGCTGTGGGCGATGACGCTGGACGCCAAGCGCACCTTCGACGAGCTGATCGAGAGCCTCTCCCCGGACGCCCGCACCCGCGACGAGATCCTCGGAAACCGGATCTACCAGCAGCTCTCCGGGGCGGTGGCCGGCTCCCAGGAGTTCACCGCCGTCGCCAAGCTCTACGAACTCGACCGCTCAGGGCGCTTCGACGTCCTCGTGCTCGACACGCCGCCGTCGCGCAATGCGCTCGACTTCCTCGACGCCCCCGAGCGGCTGACCGGCTTTTTCGAGGGCCGCGCCTTGAAGTTCTTCCTCGCGCCGACCGGGCTGGCCGCCAAGGCCTGGGGCCGGGGCACCGGGGCGGTCTTCGGCGTGATGAAGCGGATCACCGGCGTCGACCTGCTCGAGGACCTCTCGGTCTTCTTCCGGGCCCTCGGCGGCCTGATCGACGGCTTCCGCGAGCGGGCCGAGGGGGTCGCGCGCCTGCTCGAGGACGACGGGACGACCTTCCTGGTGATCACCTCGCCCGAGCGCGAGCCGGCCGAGGAGGCGGTCTTCTTCCGGCGCAAGCTGCGCGAGGCCGGGATGCCGTTCGGCGGCCTGATCGTCAACCGGGTCCACACCGTGGGCGACGGCGGCCCGACGCCGGAGCCCGAGACGGTGGCCGCCGACCTGGGCCCTGAGCTGGGCCCCGAGCTGGCGGCCAAGGTCGCCCGCGCCTACGGCGAGGCGCTGGCCCTGGCCGAGCGTGACGAGGCATCGATCGCCCGCCTGCGGCGCGAGACCGGCGAGCGCCACCCGGTGATAGTGCCGGAGCTCGACGGCGACGTCCACGACGTGGCCGGCCTGGTCGCCGTCCACCGCTGGCTCTTCGACGACGCTCAGTAGCTGGAGCCGAAGGCCTCGACGCTGCCGGACGGCTCGTCCGGAAGGCCGGGATCCCCGTGGGCCGGGCGCCGCAGCCCCTCGGCGTCCTCGAGCAGGATCGCGTCGGCGAGCCCCACGAGGTCGTCCTCCAGGTGGCCGCAGCAGCGGTCACGCAGCAGCGAGCGCAGGTGGCTCGAAAGCTCGGCGACCCGAGCTTCGAGCTGGGCGTCGGCCGGCTCGCCCTCGATGACCGCGTGCTCGAGGGCTGCGGCCTGGGCGACCCGGGCGGTCATGGCGGCCCGCTCGTCGGGCTCGGCACAGAGCGCGGCCAGCCGGCCGGCCATGCGGCCCGACGCGGGGCCCTCAGGCTCGAGCAGGGCCCGCAGGGCAAGCAGCAGGTCGGTCAGCTCCTCGCCGGGCAGGAGCCGCTCGGAGGCCATGTCGAAACGCCGCAGCGCCCAGGCCATCGTGCCTTCCTGGGGCGAGCGGCGCCCCACGAGGCTGAGGAAGGCGCGCAGCTCGTCCTCCTGGGCCGGCTCGATGAGCAGCGCGGCGGCGACCTGGTCCTGGGCGCCCCCGAGGGCGAGCGGCTGCCAGGGCGCGACGCCGACCCGGGTCCAGGCCAGCGAGCCGAAGGCAAAGCGCCCGTCGTCGTAAAGCCGCAGGCCGGTCAGCAGCCGCCGAAGCGCCGTCCGCGTGCGATGGATCGCGCCGGCGTCGCCGGGCACCGGGTCGAAGGAGGCAACCACCAGGGTCTGGGGCGCGCCGTCCAGGCGCGACCAGCGCGCCGCGTCGGGGGCCTCTTCGAAGTCGTCGCCGCGCGCCAGCATCAGGCCGTCGCCGAGCGGCACCTCCGGGGAGGCGATCTCCAGCCCGTAGAGCACCGCGACCGTCGTCTGCTCTCCCTGCTCCTCGTCGAGCGTCTGCTCGAGCTCGAGCCAGGCCCGGTCGAAGAGCCGCTCGTCGAAGACGAAGTCGATCGACTCGGAGAAGGCACGGGCCAGGAAGCAGTGCAGCGCCGCCTCGGTCCCGTCGCGGCCGGCTTCCGGCGCGACACCCTGGGCGGCCAGGTAGTCGTCCACTCCGCCGGTAGCCGCCAGGGCGTGGGCAGCCGGCAGGTACCCGGGCAGCTGGGAGAGCGCCGAGCCGTGGGCGTCGATGAAGTCGGAGGTCAGCGGGCGGTAGCAGTAGAGCGGCGACACGCCCCGGCCGGACTCGATCACCTCGAAGGGCAGGTCGTCGCCCTCGCCGGCGTTGCTGGCCAGCTGCCAGGCTGCCTCGCGCGTGAAGGCGTGAAGGGCCGATCGGAGCTGCCTGAGTGCCATCGTCCGGACCCCCTTCGCCGCCGGGCGGCGCCTTCCTGCCGGGCGCCGAGCGCGACGATGCGAATGGTTCCCATGACCAACTGCTTGGCCAACCCGAGGCCGTGGCCTACCTTTGCCCGGATGAGCCACCCCGACCACGTTCACGAGTCCCACGACCACGTCCATGGCCCTGGGTGCGGGCACACCCAGGTGGTCCACGACGGCCATATCGACTTCCTTCACGACGGCCACCTGCACCACCCGCACGGCGACCACGTCGACGAGCACGTGGTGGCGGTGGACGAGGCCCACCCGGATCGCTGTGATGCCGCGCACGAATGCGCAGGACACGAGCACGGCGAGGGGTGCGGCCACGAAACCGTGCCCCACGGCGACCACTTCGACTACCTCGTCGACGGCCGGCTGCACCACCCCCACGACGGCCACTGCGACGACCACGGTCCGCTTCAGGCCGCCTGAGCGCCGCGCCGCTAGCCTCAGGCGCGATGAGCGCCAGCGATGGCAACGGCGAGTCCTGGGCGGCGATGGCGACCGCCGGGCTGAGCCGCGCCGGCTACCGCCACGGCGGGGCCCGCGCTGCGGTAATCGGCCTGCTCGACGCCCAGAGCTGCACGATGACCGCCTACGAGATCGAGGCGGCCCTGCGCGACAGCGGCAGGAGCGTCGGGCGGGCCAGCGTCTACCGGATCCTCGACGAGCTCGAGGAGGTCGGCGTGGTGACCAAGGTCGAGCTCGGACGCGGCCAGGCGGGCTACGAGCCGGCGCGCCCCGAGCACCATCACCACCACATCGTCTGCGAATCCTGCGGCCGGGTTCAGCCCTTCGACGACGCCGGGCTCGAGGAGGCGATTGGGAGGGTCTCGGCCGACGGCGGCTTCGAGATCACCGGCCACGAGGTGATCCTCCGCGGTCGCTGCCGGGACTGCCGCTGAGCCTCAGGCCGGGACCGCCCGCAGGCGCGCCAGAGGAAGCCTGACGGCAAGCGCGAGCAGGAAGGCGGCGCAGAGGGCCGCGGTGACCGCGGCGCCCCCGGCGACCTCGGCGTGGAAGGACAGGTAGAGGCCGCAGGCCGGGGCCACGACGGCGACGGCCGTCGCCACGGCCATCATCGGGCCCAGGCGGCGCGTCAGCAGCCGTGCCGTAGCCGCCGGCCCGACCAGCATCGCCACTACGAGCAGGTTCCCCAGCGCCTGGACCGCGACGAGCGTCGCCAGCGCCAGCAGGAGCGCGAGGGCGACCTCGAAGGCGCCGGGGCGCCGCCCCAGGGCACCGGCCCCCGCCCGGTCGAAGAAGACGGCGAGAAAACTTGGATGCAAGACCCATAGCGCGGCGCCGATGACCAGCGCCGCGCCGGCGGTGGTGGCGATCTCTCCCCAGCCGACGGCGAGCAGGTCGCCGAAGAGCAGCCCGTTCAGCCCGGCCGGCACCTCGGGGGCGAGGCCGAGCAGCACGCCAAGCCCGAACAGGCCGGTAATGACCACGGCCACGCCCACGTCGGAGTCCAGGCGCGGCACGCGCCCGACCAGCGCCATGAGGGTCGCCCCGACGAGCAGCCCGGTCGCTCCCCCGGCGACCAGCGGCAGCCCCAGCAGCGCCGCGGCCACCAGCCCGGGGAGCATCGAGTGGGCCAGCGACTCGGCTCCGTATGAGATACCGGCGAAGACGACCCAGCAGCCGAGCGTCCCGGAGACCAGGCCGAGCAGGGCAAGCTCGACGAGGGCGCGGGCCACGAACGGCTCGCGGAGCGGGTCGACGATCCAGTCGATCATCGCCGGCTGTGGTCGTGATGGTGGGCCGGGAGGATCGCCCTCTCCCCGCCCACGGTGACGATGGCCCCGCCGTAGGTGCGCTCGATGACCTCCGGGGTGAGCACCTCGGCGGGCTCACCGAAGGCGATCTGCACCCGGTTGCAGCACAGCACGAGGTCCCACCCGCGGGCCTGTTCGATGTCGTGGGTGGCCATCAGCAGGCCCCGGCCCTCGGCCGCGAGCTCGTCGAAGAGGGCGGAGAGCAGCTCGGCGCTGGGGGCGTCGGTGCCGGCGAAGGGCTCGTCGAGGAGCACCAGCGGCGAGTCCTGGACCAGCGCGCGCGCCACTAGGACCCGCTGGCGCTGGCCGCCGGAGAGCTCCCCGAAGGTGCGGCCGGCCAGCTCGGCCAGCCCGACCCGGGC
>CAIKSH010000042.1 GCA_903830015.1 uncultured Solirubrobacterales bacterium
CGAGGAGGCCGCCTACAACTCCCGGCTCGACGAGATCCAGGCCGCCGTCCTGCGCGTGCTGCTCCCCGAGCTCCCGGACTGGGCCGCCCACCGCACCGCCGCCGGGGCTCGCTACGCCGCGGCGCTGGACGGGGTGGCCGGGCTGCCGCAGGCCACCGCCGGCGCCACTCCGGCCTGGCACCTGTACGTGATCCGCACCGCGGAGCCGGACGCCCTCGCCGCCGGCCTGGCCGAGCGGGGCATCGAGGCGCGCGGCTACTACCGCACGCCGGTCAACCGCCAGCCGGCGATGGCCTGCTGGCACGGCGCCGACGCCGTGCTGCCGGGAACCGAGGAGGCGGCGCGCACCCACCTGGCGATCCCGGTCAGCGCGACGATCACCGACGCCCAGGTGGACGAGGTGGCCGCGGCAGTCCAAGAGCTGCTGGCCTGATGCGTGCCTGGGTCGACCTGACCAACTCCCCGCACGTGCTCGTGCTCGAGCCGGTGATCGAGCGCCTGCGCGGACGGGGCTTCGAGGTCGAGGTGACCGCGCGCGACTTCGCCCAGACCGTCGATCTCTGCGAGCTCCACGGGATCGACGCCGAGGTGATCGGCCACCACCGCGGCAGCTCGCTCCCGGGGAAGGCCCGCGGGCTGGCCGACCGCTCGCGCGATCTTCGCCGCTGGGCCCGGGGCCGGCGCTTCGACGTGGCGATCGCCCACGGCTCCAACGACCAGACCGTCGCCGCCCGGACGCTGGGGATCCCGAGCGCCACGATGTTCGATTACGAATGGGCGACGGTCCAGCACAACGTCAACTGCCGGCTGGCGGCCGCGGTCGTCGTCCCCGAGCTGATCCCCCCCGGCCGCCTGGACCGCTACGGCGCGCGCGGCAAGCTGCGCCGCTACCCGGGGCTCAAGGAGGAGTACTACCTCAGCGGCTTCGAGCCCGACCCCGGCGTGCTCGAGGCGCTCGGGATCGACCGTGAGCGGCCGCTGGCCCTGGTCCGGCCGGCGCCCGAGGTGGCCCTCTACCACCGCTTCGAGAACCGCTCCTACGGCGAGGTGCTCACCAGCCTGCGCGACCAGGGCCAGGTGGTGGTGCTGCCGCGCTATCCGGACCAGCGCGAGGAGCTCGAGCGGCTCGGGGGCTTCATCGTCCCCGACGGGGCCGTGGACGCTCCGTCGCTGGTGGCCTTCGCCGACCTGGTGGTCAGCGGCGGGGGAACCATGAACCGGGAGGCCGTGGCGCTCGGCACGCCGGTGATCACCACCTTCGAGGGCCGCATGGGCGGCGTCGACGAGGCGCTCCTGGCCGACGGGCGCCTGCGCCGGCTCGACGAGGTGGGGGAGATCGTCCTCGAGCGCCGCGACGGCGACTCCGGAGCCGGCCGCACCCGCCGCGATCCCGAGCTGCTCGTCGACCTGCTGCTGAGCGCCATGGGGCCGCCTGCCAGCGCCCTTGCCGTCGCTGAAGGGACCGCGCCGGCGGGGTAGAATCCGCATCTGATGCGACGGCGACTTCGCACGGCCCTGCCGCCGCTCCATCGCCACTCCATCCTCCAGCTGGCGTTGGACGGCGCGCTCGCCGCACTGGCCTATTTCCTGGCCTATCGGCTCCGTTTCGACCAGGGCGTGGTCGTACCGGAGCGCTACCAGCGGCTCCTCGACGCGACGATCATCTGGGTCGTCGTCGCGGCGCTGGTGATCTTCGCGCTGCTGCGCGTGGAGCAGAAGCAGTGGCGCTTCCTGACCCAGCGCGACTTCATCGGCGTCCTGCAGGCGGTGGTCGTCCTCACGGTCACCGTCGCCGGGCTGGTCGCCCTGATCCACCCGGTAACCGTCAACTCCCCGGACGGCCTGGTCAACCTCACCATCCCGACCGGGGTCCTCGCCCTCTTCTTCCTCCTCACCCTCCTGTTCACCGGCGGGGTGCGGTTCCTGGCCCGCGCCGTGAATGAGCGCCCGATCCGCGGCTTTCGGGCCAGCCGCGACGCGCGCCGCGTGGTGATCGTCGGCGCCGGCGACGGCGGGCGCCTGACGCTGCGCGAGATCGTCCGCAACCCCGAGCTCAACCTCAACCCGGTCGGCTTCGTCGACGACGACCCGCTGAAGCTCGGCCTGCGCTTCGACGGCGTCAAGGTCCTCGGTGGCACCGGCCAGCTGGGCCGGATCCTCGACGAATCGGAGCCCGACGAGATCATGATCGCCATCCCGTCGGCGCCGGGCACCGTGCGGGCCAAGGTGGTCCAGGCCGGCCGCGAGCGGGGGATTCCGGTCCGCACGCTGCCGACCGTCTTCGAGCTCCTCCAGGCCGGCTCCGGCCAGGTGGTCCGGCAGGTTCGCGATGTCCAGGTCGAGGACGTCCTGGGTCGCGAGCCGGTGCGGATGGACCTCGACCGGGTCGGCTCGTACCTGAGCAGCGAGGTGGTGATGGTCACCGGTGCCGGCGGCTCGATCGGCGCCGAGCTCTGCCGCCAGATCGCCCGGGTGGCGCCGCGAATGCTCGTCCTGGTCGACCACGCCGAGGACAACCTGTTCGAGATCCAGCGCGAGCTCGAGGAGGACCGCCACGTCCACCCGTCGTCGGTCTCGGCCGTGCTGGCCGACTGCAAGGAGCGCGAGCGCATGGCCGAGGTCTTCCGCCGCTACCGGCCGACCCACGTCTTCCACGCCGCCGCCTACAAGCACGTCGGGCTGATGGAGGGCAACCCGGTCGAGGCGGTGCGCAACAACTCGATCGCCACCCGGCTGCTCGCCCGCCTGGCCGGGGAGATGGGCGCCCGCTCTTTCGTCCTGGTCTCCACCGACAAGGCGGTCACGCCGGCCACCGTAATGGGCGCCTCCAAGGCGCTGGCCGAGTACGCGGTGGAGGAGATGAGCCTGCGCTTCCCCGACACGCGCTACTCGAGCGTCCGGTTCGGCAACGTCCTGGGCTCGTCGGGCTCGGTGGTGCCCATCTTCCGGCGCCAGATCGCCCGCGGCGGCCCGGTGACGGTCACCGACGAGCGGATGACCCGTTACTTCATGACCATCCCCGAGGCCGTCCAGCTGATCATCCGCACCGGCTCGCTCGGCGAGTCGGGCGAGATCTTCGTCCTCGAGATGGGGGAGCCGGTATCGATCGTCCAGCTCGCGCGCGACATGATCGAGCTCTCCGGCCTGGAGCCGGAGAAGGACATCGCGATCGAGTTCGTCGGGCGCCGGCCGGGGGAGAAGCTCCACGAGGAGCTCTTCAACCCCTACGAGCGCCCGCAGCCCACGCCGGCCGGAAAGATCCTCCACGCCGCCCGTGAGAGCCGCGAGCCGGCCGAGGTGGCCGACTGGTTCGAGGAGATCGACCGGCTGGTCATGGAGGACGACGCGGCCGGGCTGGCGGCCAAGGTTTCCGCCTTTGCCGGGGTCTCCGAGCCGGCCGAGGCGCCGGCCGGGGGCGCCCGCGGGCTGTCCGGCGACTCCAGCATTTAGCATCACGCAGGCATGCCCGTGCTCCTGCACGCCGTTTCGCTTTCGAGCGGCCTCGACCAGATTGGCGCCTATGCCGGGCTGGCGGCGATCGTCGGCCTCGGCGTCCTCTCGGCCCTCTACATCTCCCAGGCGCGCGAGGTAAAGCGCCTGCGCGACTGGGCCGGCCGCTCGCCGGAGCGCGACGCCGAGGAGCAGGCAAGGGTCGCCGGCC
>CAIKSH010000043.1 GCA_903830015.1 uncultured Solirubrobacterales bacterium
AAGGTCAAGCAGCGGGTCGATCTCTGGCTGGGCCAGCATGTCAGCAAGCTGCTCGGGCCGCTGCAGCAGCTCGAAAAGGGCGAGGGGCTGGAAGGGGTGACGCGCGGCGTCGCCTTCCAGATCGCCGAGGATCTGGGCGTGCTCGATCGCGCCCGCGTCGCCAAGGAAGTCAAAGGCTTCTCGCAGGAAGATCGCGGCGCGCTGCGCAAGCTCGGCGTGCGTTTTGGCGCCTATCACATCTATCTGCCGCTGCTGCTGAAGCCGGCCCCGCGCGCGCTCGCCGCGCTGCTCTGGGCCTTGCACCATGGCGGCCTCGATACGGTGAAGGGTCTGGAGGAAGTGCCGCATCTCGCCGCTTCCGGCCGCACCTCCTTCGCCGCCGATCCGACGATCCATCGGGGATTTTACCGCGCCGCCGGCTTCCGGGTTTGCGGCGACCGGGTGGTGCGCGTCGATATTCTTGAGCGTCTGGCCGATCTGATCCGGCCCGCCATCGCCTACCGGCCCGGCGTCACCGCCGGGGAAGCACCGGCCGGCGCGGCGGATGGCGAAGGTTTTGTGGTGACGGTGGCGATGACCTCGCTGACCGGCTGTTCGGGCGAGGCCTTTTCCTCCATCCTGAAATCGCTCGGTTATGCGTCGACCCAGCGTCCGGGCCCGGCGAAGCTTGCGGCGGGCCGTGGAGGTGAACCTGACCGTCACGGCCTTGCGCTGCCCGGCCCGCACCGAGTAGCTGGCGTTTCCGACGGTGATCCTCGAACCGAGGCCGTAGCGGGCGGCCGCCTGGGGGGTGAGCTGGATCTTCAGCCGGCCCGAGCAGGAGCGCGAGCATCGGATGCTCTCGCGCACACCGGTGCGCAGCGCACCAGGCAGCCGGCGGCCGGAGGGGCGCCCGAAGCTCGCCGGCGTGTCGATGCCGGGGAGTGCCTCGGCGGTGCGCGCCTCACTGCTTTCGCCGGCGCTGTTCTGGGCGCGGACCTCGATCGCGTAGCGGGTGGAGAGGTCCAGGTTGCTGAACGTGTAGGAGCGCGCCGAGGCGGCCGCGATCACCGGGCCGGCGCCGGTGGCGGGCAACGTGTTTATCCGGTAACCGGTGATCGCGCTGCCCCCGTCGCTGGCCGGCGCGTTCCACCGGACGGTCATCTGGCCCTGGAGAGGGCCGCGCTCGACCGTCGCGCTGGGGGCCGACGGCGTGCCGATGGCCATCACGCTGGCGATCCACGAACGGAAGGCCGACAGGCGCCCGTAGACCCCGCGGTCCGAGGCGCCGGCGCAGTGCTCGTCGCCGAAGCTGACGTCGCCGGCCAGGACCGGCGCCCCGGCCGAGCCGATGATGGTGAGCGGGCCGCCGCTGTCGCCGAAGCAGGCGTTCGGCGAGCCGACGCCGGCGCAGATCATCTCCCCGGCTATGTAGGCCGAGCCGTAGGCGCTGGCACAGGAGAGGTCGGGCTGGACGGTGATCGCCGCCTGGCGAAGCTCGTCCGGGTAGCCGCCGGCGGGGCAGTCGGGCGGGCTCCCGACGGGGATCGCCGCACAACCCCAGCCGGCGACCCGGGCCGCCCGTCCGGCGGTCACGAGCGCATCGTCGCCGGGCGGGATGATGGTCATCGTCGGCTGGTCGGAATCACGCGAGAGCTTCAGGAGGGCCACGTCGCTGCCGAATCGCGAGGGCGAGTAGCCCGGGTTGGGGACCACCTCGCTGACCCGGATCCGCTGGGCCGCGGAGACTTCGGTCAGCCGGAGCACCCCGACGGCCACGTCGATCGACGACGCCGGAGCGACGTTGCCGCCTTCGTCGACGACGCAGTGGGCGGCGGTAAGGACCCAGCGGGAGGAGACGAGAGTCCCGCCGCAGAACTGGCCGGCCGCGGCGCTGGGCTGGCTGCTGGCGATGATCGCCGCGATCGAGGGCCACTCGCCGGCGACGGCGGGAGTGCCGCCGATGACGGTGGCCTTGGCATCCTTCCCGGCCGTGCCCGCGGCGCCGGCCGTGGCGGGGGCCAGCACGGAGGTCGCGGCGAGCGCGACAAGGACTGCGGAAAAGCACGCCGAACCCTTCACTACCCTGCAAGACAACGGCGGGAGGCGAAAGTTACGGCTTTTTCCCGCCGGGGCCGGCCGGCCATCCGGGGGAGCCGGCGCGATCCGCAACTTCGTCCCGTAGCCTCGGTTATTCACATGATGCCCTTCGCACGAATCTTCACGACCATCCTCGTCGCCGGGGCGGTCGCCGCGCCGGTCGCCACTGCCGCGCCGCCGCAGATCGGCCTCGCCGACCAGAACGCCAGCGCCTACGACAACCCGCTCTTCCTGCAGATGGGTATCAAGTACGGCCGGGTCACGATTCCGTGGGACGCCGCCCTGCGGGGAGGATTCCGCCGCAACGACGCCGACTCGGTGATCAACGCCATGAAGGCTCACGGCATCGAGCCGCTCGCGGTGATCGGCTCGCGCAACAGCGGCAAGCCGACGCCTTCGACCTACAAGAAGGGCGTCACCGCCCTCATCAAGCGCTACCCGACGGTGCGCTACTGGGCGCCGTGGAACGAGGTCAACCTCACCGCGTCCACCCGGAGAGACCCCAAGAAGGTCGCCGGCTGGACCAAGACCCTGCGGGCGGCCTGCCGGAAGGCTCCGGCCCGCTGCACCGTCACCTCCCCGACGATGCTCGACGACGCCAGCATCGACTCGTGGTTCAAGAGCTACCTCCGGTATCTCCCCGCCAGCCAGCGCCCGAGGATCTGGCTGATGCACAACTACATGGACGCCAACCGGTTCCAGGTCCGCTACGGCAAGGGCTTCCTGCAGTCGGCCAAGGCCAAGCGCGCCCAGGTGTGGATCGTCGAGACCGGCGGCCTGATCAAGGGAACCGGGAAGAACGCCCGCAAGTGGAAGAAGGGCGAGACCCAGCAGGTGAAGGTCTTCGACTGGCTCACCGGTCCCCTGGCCCGCCGCTACCCGGTGATCACCCGCATCTACATCTACCAGTGGCAGGCCCCGGCCCGCGGTAACTGGGACAGCGGCATCGTCTCGCCTTCCGGCCAGCCCCGGCCGGTCTACCAGACGATGGTCAACTACCTGAAGGAGAATCCGGACCGCTGACCGCGGCCTCGGGCTTCCCGTCCCACCGGCGGTCCGGGAAGAGGATGTAGCCGACCAGCAGGGCGATCGCCGCCCCGATGAGGGTGTCGACGATCCGCAGCGCCGCCCAGTTGACGAACTGGTTCTGCGAGGCGCCGAAGATCGCCACGACCAGGAAGCTGATGCCGGCCGCGAAGACCGTGTAGCTGCGCTGCATCCACACCAGCCCGGCACACAGGGTCAGCACGCCGAGCCCGATGATCGCTTCCGCGGGCAGGAACTGGCCGAGCCCGGCGACCAGGACCGCCCCGATCATCACGCCGGCCGAGCGGCTGAGTGCCTTGTGCCAGCTGCTGGCCGGGTCGGGCTGCAGGACGATGAAGATCGTCAGCATGATCCAGAAGACGTCGTGGTTCTCGGTGGCGGCGTAAACCCCCATGGCGATGCCCAGCGCGATTCCCCGCCGCAGCGCGTAGCGAAAGGTCGCGTCCCGGAAGGTCATCGCGGCCCGCACCTGTTCGCGGACCGAGGGGGCCGGAGCCTGCGATTCCTGCGCGGCGCCGCCATCGTCTTCCCCGGCCGGCCCGTCGGCCGGCTCGCCCTTGATCGCCGTGATCGCGAGGATCGCACCGATGGCGATCGCGGCCGCGACCAGGCCGGCGAGGCCGAGCTCCGCCGCCTTGGCGACCGAGATCGAGCGGGCGATGCCGGTTGCCGCGGGGATCAGGTAGGCCATCGAGACCAGGATCCCCGCCACCGACAGGGCCTGGCCGGCGGTGCCGATGATCGTCCCGAGGAAGGCGACGAGGAACATCGAGAGCCCGGCGAGCACCGGCGTCTGGATCGTCGCCGTGGCCAGGATCAGCATCGCGAAGGTGGAGGCGCCGACGATCGCGGCCCCGCGCCAGAGCTTCTCCCTCGGGCTGGCGACCGCGGCGATCACGGTGAACATGGCAATCAGCGCGGCGCCGAGGCCGTTCTTGGCCTCGCCGATAAGCGCGGCGCCCCCGAACCCGAGCGCCATCACCGGGATGGCGATGGCGAGCAGTCGCCACTGGAGAGGAGCCTTTTCGGGCTGTGCCTCCCCGGGGGAGGGCTCGGCGGTGGCGGCGGCCGTGGTCATCGCGGGGACCCTAAACCACGGTTTCTAATCCCTCTCTCAGAAAGGCGCGGTTCCATACGGGATGCGAACTCGCGGAGGAGATGGCAAACCCCATCAGGAAAGGACATCCATGAGCACTCCCGCAAACCCCCAGGACCCTTCAGGAGCTCCCACCGAAAAGCTTCCCGAGGGCGACGGCGGCTCCGGCCGCCACGGGCTCTCCGAGCAGACGCAGAAGGCCCTCCTCGCCGTTACCGCCGGCCTGGCGCTGATTCTCAGCATCATCGCCCTGGTGCTGGCGATCTCCGCCGGTGACGGCCACCACGGCCGTGGTGACGGTGACGGCCCCGGCCGCGGCGGCCCGCGCATGGAGCATCGCGGCGGTGGCCCGATGATGGGCATCCCGCCCGGCGGCCCCCAGGGCGGCTATTACGACCAGGCTCCCGGGCAGCCAGGCGGCCAGGACGACGGCGGCCGCGACAACGGGGCCACCACCACGAGCCCGGACCGCAACTAGCCCGTCACGCGCCGTCCCCCGGCCCGGATTCCTTCCCGGCCGGGGGGCTCGTGGCTTTCTTGGACCCTTCGCGCCAGGGGAGCGATCCGGTTATCTCCACGTCGAGGGAGAAGCTGAGGAAGGTCCGGATCAGCACGATGATCCCCAGGGTGATGGCGTTGTCGAGCGTCGGAGCCACCGCGACGGTGCGGATCAGGTCGGCGGCGATGAGGACCTCGAGGCCGAGCAGGATGCCCCGCCCGAGGAACGATCGGGTGTTGATGTAGATCTCCGAGGGGGTGGCCTTCCGCAGGAAGGCGGCGATGGCGCGCACCACTGAGAGCACCAGCGAGATGACCAGGATGGAGACGCCGATCCACTCGATCCAGCGGGCGAAGTCATCCATAAGGGCGACGCCGGTCTCCACCCGCTCAATCTCCCATCGCGGGCGGACGGGAGCGCCGCGAGGGCCCCGGTGACCGGCCGCCGGCCGCGGTCAGCGGTCGCCGAAGTCGCGCTCTTCGAGCTCCGCGGCGCGGGGGGCATCGGCCCGCGACCAGAGCGGCATCGGCACCTTCCGCAGGCGGGCGAGCACCTGCGCGACGGCGACGACGATCAGCACCGCGATCATGAGCGCCAGCCAGTCCTCGGGCTTGCGCAGGAGCCCGAGGGAGATGAGCAGGGCGGTGGCCACCGCCGGGATGTGGAGCACGCGAAAGGCGGTCAGCGAGATGAGGATGAGGGCCATGGCGAGCGTGACGGCGAAGAGGCGGTCGGTGCCCAGGTCGCTGATGTCCGGAGAGGCGTCTAGCAGGCCGAACGCGAGCAGGGCGGCGGCCCCGGAGGCGATCGCCAGGCCGTGGCCGCAGAAGACGTTCCGCGGCTGGGCCTCCTGGGCGAGCGGGAAGGCGAAGAGGATGAAGATCGTCGGGCCGATGGGGGGCACCACGAGCGGCTTCTTCACCAGGGTGGCCAGCACCCCGAGTACGAGCACCATCAGCGTGCCGGTGACCACCACGAAGACCGCCGGGGAGCGCAGCTGGGTGCTGATGTCTTCGATGTTCTGGGGGATTCGGGGGCGCACCGCGCCAACCCTAACGGCGGGTAGCGTCTTCTCCCGTGACCGTCGACCTCGCCGCGGCGCAGCGCCGGCTGCGCTCCACCTCGTTCCTGGCGAGCTTCGACCGCTTCACCATCCCGCCGCTCCTGGTCCCGATCGGGCTGAGCTTCGGCGTGCCGCTGGGGACGGCCGCGCTCGCGGCCAGCGCCTACTTCATCACCTACGGGCTGATGCAGCCCTTCTGGGGCGGCCTCTCCGACCGTCACGGCCGCACCCCGATACTGCGGGTCGCCGTGGCGGCCGGCGGCCTCTGCGCCGTGCTGGCTGCGCTCTCCCCGAGCTTCGGGGTTCTCGTCGGGGCCCGGTTCCTGGCCGGCGCCTTCTTCGCCGCGGTCGCCCCGACGGCGGTCGTCTACCTGGGCGACGCGGTAACCGAGCACGCCCCCCGCCAGCACGCCCTCGCGCTGGTGATGTCCTGGGCGACGGGCGGGATCGCCGTGGCCACGATCACCGCCGGCGTCTGCGCACAGCTGCTCGACTGGCGGGTGGCCTTCGCCCTGACCGCCCTGCTGGCCGCCGGGGTCTCCTTCTACCTGCGCCGCCTGCCCGAGCCGGCCCACGAGCCCTCGCCCCACTCGTTCGGCCGGCAGGCCGCCTCGGCCCTGCGGCGCCCGTGGGTCCTGACCGTGTGGGCGATCGCCTTCCTGGAGGGGTGCGTGATCTTCGGCGCGCTCACCTTCATCTCCGCCTCGCTGCAGGACCAGGGGGTAGGCGCCGCCCTGGCCGGCTCGGCGGCGGCCGGCTTCGGGATCGGGAACGTGGTCTGCACGCCGCTGGTCACCCGCTCGATCACCCGGGTGGCCTCGCCGCTGCTGATCGCCGGAGGGGCCGGGGTGGCCGCGGCCGGCCTGGCCCTGGCCGGCTTCGACGTCGTGGTCGCCACGGCGGTGGTCGCTTCGCTCACCCTCGGCGCCGGCTTCGGCTTCCTGCACTCCACGATGCAGCTCTGGGCGACCCAGGTCTACCCCGAGGCCCGGGCGATGACGATCTCCTTCTTTGCCGCCTCGGTCTTCATCGGCGGTGCAGTGGCCAGCGCTGCCGCCGCGCCGCTGGCCGACTCGGGCCACTTCGGCACGATCTTCCTCGGCGCCGCCGCCCTGGCCGGCCTGGTGGCCACCGCCGGCGCCCTGCTGCGCGCGCGCTACGTGGCGGTCTACCACCCGCCGGTGCCCGAGGATCCCGAGGAGGGGGCCTCGCTCGCGCCCTGAGCGCCCAGGGGCCCCGGTCGCTTGGGGCACGGTTCTGGTCGCCCTCGCGGGTGGCTAGGGTGACCCGGTGCCCGAACCCGCCGTCCCGCCAAGCCCGGAGCCCGCTTCGGGCGCCGGCTCCGGACAGGCGGCGGTCCTCGTAGAAGGCCTCGAGCGCACCTACAAGGGCGGCCTGAAGGCCGTCGACGGGGTGAACCTCGTCGTCGAGCCCGGCGAGATCTACGGCTTCCTGGGCCCCAACGGCGCCGGCAAGTCGACCACGGTGCGGATCCTCACCACGCTGCTGCGCCCGACCGGCGGCCGGGCCCTGGTGGCCGGCTACGACGTCGTAAAGCAGGCCCCCGAGGTGCGCCGGAACATCGGCGTCGCCCTCCAGGAGGCGGCGCTCGACCCGCTGATGACCGGCCGCGAGCTGCTCCAGCTCCAGGGCGCGCTGCACGGCCTGCGCCGCGACGAGGCCCGCGAGCGGGCCGAGGAGCTGCTCGAGCGCGTCGACCTGGTCGAGGCGGCCGACCGGCGCCTGCAGACCTACTCGGGCGGCATGACCCGCCGGCTCGACCTGGCCATGGCGCTGGTCCACCGGCCGACCGTCCTCTTCCTCGACGAGCCGACCACCGGGCTTGACCCGGTGAGCCGCAACGCGCTCTGGCGCGAGGTCAAGGCGCTCAACGAGGAAGGAACGACCGTCTTCCTGACCACGCAGTACCTGGAGGAGGCCGAGCAGCTCGCCGACCGGGTGGGGATCATCGACCGCGGCCACATCGTCGCCGAGGGAACGCCGGACGAGCTCAAGAAGCTGGTCGGCGACCCGGCGCTGATGGTGAAGCTGATCGATCCGGCCCAGCACGACGAGGCCTGCCGGGTGCTTGCCGCGCACGGGGAGGTGAGCGACCGCAGCGACGGCTCGCTGAAGGTGCGCTCGCCGCTCGGGGCCCGCGCAATCGCGCCGATAGTTCGCTCGCTCGACGAGGCCCGCGTCGAGGTCGACGCGGTCGAGCTCGAGGAGGTCAGCCTCGACGACGTCTTCCTGGCCGTCACCGGCCACCCGGCCGAGGAGGCAGAGGGGGAGCCGGAGTGACCGGCGCGGCCCTCGCCAGCCCGGTCGCATCGCGCTGGCGGGTGACGATCGCCCTGGCCGGCCGGGCGCTGCGCATCCAGCTGCGCCGGATCCAGTTCCTGCTGCCCTCCTTCGTGCTGCCGCTCCTGCTGCTCGTGGTGATCGCCAGCGGCACCTCGGCCGCCCAGGAGCTTCCCGGCTTCCCGGTCAAGAGCTCCTACGTGGGATTCGTGGTCTCCGGGACGATCATGCAGGGAGCGCTCCTGGTCGGCCTGATGGCCGGCATCGCGGTGGCCGACGACATCGAGGGCGGCTTCTTCGACCGCCTCCTTTCGGCGCCGATCCACCGCGCGAGCATCGTCGCCGGCCGCGTGCTGGGGACGATGGGCATCGGCGTCTTCCAGGCAATCCTCTTCCTCTGCGTGGCCCTGGCCTTCGGCGCCGACTTCACCGGCGGAATCCCCGGCGTCCTCGAAGTGATCGTGCTGGCCTCGCTCAGCGCCGGCGCCGCGGCCGGCCTGGGGGCGGCGATCGCCCTGCGAACCGGCTCGCTCTCGCTGCTGCAGAACCTCTTCCCGTTCGTCTTCGTCCTGCTCTTCACCGCGCCGGCCTTCCTGCCGCACGAGTACCTCAACCCGGTGCTCCAGACGATCTCCGATTACAACCCGCTCTCCTACGTGGTCGAGGGAATGCGCGGCGCGCTCTTCGACTCGCCGCAGCTCGGGAGCGTTCCGGTTGGCTTCCTGGCCGCCCTCGGCGTGCTGGTCGTCACCGTCGCGGCCGCGGTCTGGGCGATGCGCGCGCGGGTGCAGACATGAGCACGCCCAACACCCGCGGCCTGGCGTACGCCGGTGGCGTCGGCTA
>CAIKSH010000044.1 GCA_903830015.1 uncultured Solirubrobacterales bacterium
GCCGCAGCGGTGGCCAGCGAGCCGCCGGCAGGCTTGTCGGCCGGGCGGGCGGCGCCACCCGACCGCATCGACCGGTGAACCGCAGGGTTACACTCTCCGTAATGGGTTCGATGAGGAGGATCTTCCCCACGGCCGCCCTGGCGGCCTGCCTGGCACTTCTGGCCGTTCCGGCCGCGTCGCTGGCGCAGGATCCGCCGGCCGTGGTCAAGCCAGAGCTTCCGGAAGGCACGGTCACCAAGACCTACCGCTTCGCCCTGGACGTCAAGCCCGGTCAGAACCTCAACCTCTACGACTACCTCAACAAGCCCGGGGAGCGCCCCTCCGAGAACGGCTGGATCGTCGGCTTCCGGCCCAACCTCAAGCGGATGGACGGCAGCACGCCGCCGGTCGACGACATCCACCTCCACCACGCCGTCTGGCTGGCCGACAGCCGGATCACCTTCGGCGCCGGCGAGGAGAAGACCGCAATCCTGCCCCCTACCGGCTACGGCTATCGCTACACGACCAGCCAGCGCTGGCTGCTCAACCACATGATCCACAACCTCACGGCCACGCCGGAGAAGGTGTGGATCGAGATGGAGCTCGACTTCCTGCCCGACTCCGCGCCGGCCGCCTCTTCCATCAAGGAGGTCCAGACCGAGTGGGTCGACTCCATGGGAGGCATGCCCTACCCGGTCTTCGACGTCAAGAAGGGTGAGGGCGTCGCCGGCAAGCTGACCTACCCGAAGGACACCTCGGCCTCGCTGGCGGGGCGCAACCGCAAGCTGGTCACCCGCGACGGAACCCTGGTGGGCACCGCCGGCCACCTGCACCCCGGAGGCCTCTACACCGAGCTCTACCTGACCCGCGGCGACCGCACGGTCAAGCTCTTCCGCTCGAACGCCTACTACTACGGGCGCGCGAAGTTCACCTCGTGGAACGTCTCGATGGGCGTGCCGACCGACAAGTGGCGTATCGCCGTCAAGAAGGGCGACATCCTCAGCGTCCAGGGCACCTACGACACGACCCGGGCCGCCTGGTACGAGTCGATGGCGATCTCCCCGGCGATGCTCACCATGCAGCCCGACGGCGGGATCGACCCGTTCGAGACCGCTCCCGACCCGACCGAGGTCCTCACCCACGGAGAGCTGCCGGAGAACCGCGACAACGGCGGCCGGCCCAACCCCGGCCTGGCCGACCCGCGCAAGCTCAAGGACGGCCCGAAGCTTCGCGAGGTCTCCATCAAGGATTTCCTTTACCGGCAGGGCGACCTCTCGCTGCCGGGACGCAAGGGCCGCCCGCCGGTGGTCAAGGCCGGCAAGGAGCTTAAGTTCGTAAACCGCGACCCGCTCCGCGAGATCTTTCACACCGTCACCCCGTGTAAGGCGCCGTGCAACCTGAGCGCCGGCATCAGCTACCCGCTGGCCAACGCCCAGCAGGTCGACTCTGGCGAGCTCGGCTTCGGCCCTCCCGCGGTCACGGCGGCGGCCAACCGCGCCGACTGGTCACTTCCGGTGGGCTCCAAGAAGGGGACCTACACCTACTTCTGCCGCGTCCACCCGTTCATGCGCGGCGCCTACCGGGTCAAGTAGCGAGCAGCTCCTCGAGCTCGGCCGGTGAGTGCACCGGGCGGGCGCAGGTAAAGCCCTCGCAGACGTAGGCCGAGGGCCGGCCCCCAACCGCCTCACGGCCCTCGAGCAGCGCCACCCCGTCCGCGTCGCCTCCCGCGAGCACCAGGCGGGGCCGATAGGCGCCGCGGACTGTCCCGGCGAGGCTGCCGTCGTCACCGGCCAGGGCCACCTCTCGGGCGCCGCCGAGCTGCCAGTCGAGCGCGAGGAGGGCGTGCCCGAAAGACTGGGGGTGGCGCACCGCCACCGGCCCGACCAGCGCCAGGACCCCGTCGGCCGCGTCGCGGTAGCGCTCGTCGGCGGTAAGGCCGTAAAGGCGCAGCAGCCCGAGCGCCGCCGCCGAGTTGCCGGAGGGGATGGGGTTGTCGTCGATCTCCTTGCGCCGGGCGACCAGCTGCTCGTGGTCGGAGGCGGTGGAGAAAAAGCCCCCGGCAACCGGATCGGAGAAGCGGTCGAGCATGGCGTCGGCGACCTCCTGCGCGGCGGCCAGCCACTTCGCGTCGAAGGTCGCCTCGTACAGGCTCACCAGGGCCTCTATCAGGTAGGCGTAGTCCTCCAGGTAGCCGTTGAGCTTGGCTTCGCCGTCCTTCCAGCTCCGCCGGACCAGCAGCGGTGCCCCTTCAGGCTGTTCGACCATCTCGTCGAGCAGGAACTGCGCGGCCTGCTCGGCGGCGGCCAGGTAGTCCTCGCGCCCGAGCGCCGCCCCGGCCTCGGCCAGGGCGCCGATCATCAGGGCGTTCCAGGCCGCCAGGCGCTTGTCGTCGAGCCCCGGGCGCTCCCGCGAGGAGCGGGCCTCCAGCAGCCGCTCGCGCACGGCAGCGAGCCGCTCCGGGTCGGGCTCGCCGGCCATGACCAGGACGCTGCGGCCCTCGAAGTTGCCCTCCCCGGTCACGCCGAACCAGGCGATCGCCTCCTCGCCCTCCTCGTCCCCGAGCGCCTCACGCAGTTCGGCCGGGGTCCAGGTGTAGAAAAGGCCCTCCGCTCCCGCGCTGTCGGCGTCGAGCGCGGCGTAGAAGCCGCCCTCCGGCCCGCGCATCTCGCGCAGGACCCAGTCGAGGGTCTGCTCGCAGGTCTCCCGGAAGCCCTCCTCGCCGAGAACCTGCCAGCCATGCAGGTAGGCGCGGGCCAGCAGCGCGTTGTCGTAGAGCATCTTCTCGAAGTGCGGCACCACCCAGCGTGCGTCGACCGAGTAGCGCGCAAAGCCGCCGCCCACCTGGTCGAAGATCCCGCCGGAGGCCATCGAGGCCAGCGTCAGTCGCGGGATCGCCTCCTCGCCGCGGGCGAGCAGGAACTCCAGCTGGGAGGCCGGCGGAAACTTCGGGGCGCCCCCGAAGCCGCCGTTGACCGGGTCGAAGTGGCGGCGCAGCTCCTCCACCGCGCCCTCAAGGTCGGCCTGCCCCGGCCGGTCGTCGGCAGGCTGCAGGTTCGCGGCTCCGACCAGACGGGCCCGGGTGCGCTCCGACTCGCCCTCGATCTCCTCGCGCCGGTTCTCCCAGGCGTCGAGCACCGCTTCCATCACGCGCCGCCAGGAGGGCATCCCCGGGCGGTCGGCCGGCGGGAAATACGTTCCGGCAAAGAAGGGCACCTGGTCGGGGGTGAGGAAGGCGTTCAGCGGCCAGCCGGCCTGCCCGGTCATCGCCGTACAGGCGTCGATGTAGATGGCGTCGACGTCCGGGCGCTCCTCGCGGTCGACCTTGATGCAGACGAAATTCTCGTTCATGAAGCGCGCGATCTCCGGGTCCTCGAAGGATTCGTGCTCCATCACGTGGCACCAGTGGCAGGCCGCGTAGCCCACGGAGAGCAGGATCGGCCGGTCCTCCGCGCGCGCCCGTCCGAGGGCCTCCTCGCCCCAGGGGTACC
>CAIKSH010000045.1 GCA_903830015.1 uncultured Solirubrobacterales bacterium
TGAGGCCGGCATTCCCGAGGATGACCCCCGCAACCCGGCGGTTATCGCTGACAACGTGGGCGACAACGTTGGCGACTGCGCCGGCATGGCGGCCGACCTGTTTGAGACCTATGCGGTCACCGCGGTCGCGGTGATGCTCCTCGGCGTCCTGACCTTCTCCCAGCAGACCGCCGTCGCTCTGTACCCGCTGGTACTGGGCGGCGTTGCGATCATCGCCTCGATCATCGGCACCTTTGCCGTGCGCTCGCAGAAGGGCAACGTCGAGCGGGCCCTCTACCAGGGGCTGATCGTTTCCGGGCTCATCGCCGCCGCCGCGTTCTACCCGGTAACCGCCTGGATGATGGACGGCATCACCCTCAGCGAGGTTTCCGGCGCCGTCCAGGCCCCGAGCGTGCTCGAGCTCTACCTCTGCGCGATCGTCGGCATCGTCGTAACCGCGTTCCTGTTCCTGCTGACCGACTACTACACGTCGACCCGGTTCGGCCCGGTGCGCAAGACCGCCGACGCCAGCCAGACGGGCCACGCCACGAACATCATCTCCGGCCTGGCCCAGGGCCTCCAGGCCACGGCGCTGCCCGCCCTGGTGCTGGTGCTCGGGATTCTCGCCTCGTGGAAGCTCGCCGGCGGCGGCGTCCAGGGGATCTACGGGATCGGTGTGGCAGTGATGGGCCAGCTCTCGCTCACCGGCCTGATCGTCGCCCTCGACGCCTTCGGCCCGATCACCGACAACGCCGGTGGCATTGCCGAGATGGCCGACATGCCCGAGGACGTGCGTAACGTCACCGACCCGCTCGATGCCGTCGGCAACACCACCAAGGCGGTCACCAAGGGGTACGCGATCGGCTCGGCGGTCCTTGCCGCGATCGTCCTCTTTGCCGGCTTCAAGGAGGAGCTGGCCATGGATGGCGTTACGACCCAGTTCCCGATCGACGACCCGGCGATCCTCATGGGGCTGCTGATCGGGGGCCTGATGGTCACGCTCTTCGCTGCCCTCTCGATGGAGGCCGTGGGACGGGCCGGCGGAAAGGTGGTCGAGGAGGTCCGTCGCCAATTCCGTGAGAAGCCCGGCATCATGGACGGAACCGACGAGCCCGACTACGCGACCTGCGTGGCGATCGTCACCGCCGCGGCCCAGAAGGAGATGATCATCCCTTCGCTAATCCCGATCGTCCTGACCACGATCGTCGGCCTGATCTCGGTAGCTGCGCTCGGCGGCCTGCTGATCGGCGTCATCGTCGTCGGCTTCTTCTTCGCGGTGATGATGACCGCCGGGGGCGGTGCGTGGGACAACGCCAAGAAGCTGATCGAGGACGGCGCCTTCGGCGGCAAGGGCTCAGAGGCCCACGCCGCGTCGGTAACCGGGGACACGGTCGGAGATCCCTTCAAGGACACCGCGGGCCCGGCGATCAACCCGATGATCAAGGTGGCCAACATCGTCGCGATCCTGATCATCCCGCTGATCACCTGACCTTCCGGCCTGCGGTGAGGGGCACCCGGTGACCACGGCCAGCCGCTTCTGGCACCCGTTCGCCGACATGGCGCAGGTTGCCGGCCACGAGCTGGTCATCGAGAGGGGAGAGGGTGCCCGGGTCTGGGACGCCGAGGGCAACGAATACTTCGACGGCACCGCCAGCCTGTGGTGCGTCAACGCCGGCCACGGCCGCCAGGAGATCGCCGACGCCGTAGCCGCCCAGATGGCGGAGCTGGCCACCTACCAGACCTTCAGCGCCTTCGCCAACGGCCCGGCCCTCGAGCTCTCCGATCGCCTTGCCGCCTACGGCGAAGAGGTCATGGACGGCCCGCGGGTATTCCTCAACCTCGGCGGTGGCGACGCGATCGACACCGCGGCCAAGCTGGCCCGGCGCTACTTCGAGGCCATCGGTGATCCCGAGCGCACCCACATCATCGGCCGCACCCAGGGCTACCACGGGACCCACGGGCTCGGCACGGCGATCGGGGGAATCGCCGCCAACCAGGCCGGAATGGGCCCGATGGACCCGGAGACGACCCACGTTACGTGGGATTCGCTCGAGGCCCTCGAAGCCGAATTCGAGAGGGTCGGGCCCAGCCGGGTGGCCGCGGTCTTCGCCGAGCCGGTCATCGGCGCCGGCGGCGTGCATCGCGTGCCCCCCAACTACCTGCAGGGCCTGGCCGAGCTCTGCCGCCGGCACGGGGCGCTCTTCGTCGCCGACTGCGTGATCGCCGCCTTCGGGCGGCTGGGAACCTGGTGGGGGGTCGACCGCTTCGACCTTCGGCCCGACATGATCACCTTCGCCAAGGGCGTGACCAGCGGCTACCTGCCCCTGGGCGGGGTGCTGGTGAGCGAACGGGTCGCCGAACCCTTCTGGGAGGGCGCCGGCGTCTGGTTCCGCCACGGCCAGACCTACTCGGGACACCCGACCTGCTGTGCGGCCGCCCTGGCCAACCTGGACGTCATCGAGCGCGACGGGCTGCTCGACCGCGGCCGCGAGATGGAGGTTGAGCTGGCCGAAGCGCTGGCGCCGCTGGCCTCTCACGAGCTCGTCGGAGAGGTCCGAAGCGGGATTGGCGCCCTGGCCGCGGTCGCCTTCGCGCCCGAAGCCCTCGCGTCGAGGCCGGGGTTGCCGATCGAGCTCTTCGGGCAGGCCCGCGAGCGCGGGGTGCTGGTTCGGCCGCTCGGGGACGCGGTGGCCCTTTCGCCGCCTCTGGTCGCCACAAGAGAGCAGATCGACACCGCCGCCGAGGCGCTGGACGCATCGCTGTCGGCCCTCGACGCCTGAGCGCCGTGGCCGTGAGCTTGCGGGCCCCTCAGGCGCCCGAAGCCGTCCATAGAATCGGTGGTTGGTGACCAGCCGGGACGCAAACTAGATGGCCAGACGCCGCCTCCACGGCCTGCAGCGCGTTCTCGGGGTCAACGCCCTCTTCTCGACGGCTTACGGAAACGTCGGCTCGTCGATCTACTACGCGCTGGGACTGGTCGCCTCGTACGCGCTCGGGCTCACGCCGATCGTCTTCGTTATCAGCGGCGTGATCTTCTTTCTCACCGCCGCCACCTACGCGGAGGCGACGACGATGTTCCCCGAAGCCGGCGGCTCGTCGAGCTTCGCCCGCCGTGCCTTCAACGAGTTCGCCTCCTTCTTTGCCGCCTGGGGGCAGATGCTCAACTACATAATCACGATCGCCATCTCGGCCTACTTCGTGCCCCACTACCTGGGCTCGATCCTCTGGGCGCCGCTGCGCCACGGGCCGGCCGACATCATCGCCGGGATCGTGATCGTGGCGATCCTTGCTGCGATCAACATCATCGGCGCCCAGGAGTCGACCGGGGTCAACGTCACGCTCGCCGTGCTGGACTTCGCCACGCAGCTCCTGCTCGTCGTGGCCGGGCTCGTCCTGGTCTTCAACCCGGAGATCCTCGTCTCCAACGTCAGGCTCGGCGTGGCGCCAGAGTGGTCGCAGTTCCTGCTCGCGATACCGATCGGGATGATCGCCTACACGGGGATCGAGACGATCTCCAACATGGCCGAAGAGGCCAAGGACGAGGCCAGGACCGTCCCGAAGGCCATCAACCGCGTGGTGATCGCCGTCTTTGCCATATATGCGCTGCTGCCGGCCGTCGCGCTCTCCGCGCTTCCGGTCAAGCAGCAGGCCGACGGCTCCTACCAGACGCTCCTTGGCCTTCCCGAGGACCAGGGGGGCTTCGCCGGCGACCCGGTGCTCGGCGTGGTCAAGCAGCTCGACCTCGGTGCCCTGCAGGGCGCGGCCGAGGTGTATGTCGGGCTGCTGGCGGCGACCATCCTGCTGATCGCCTCCAATGCGGGAATCATCGGGGTGTCGCGGCTGGTCTATTCGATGGGAATCCACCGCCAGCTTCCCGACGGGCTTAGGCGGCTGCATCCGCGGTTCGGTACGCCGTGGATCGGGATCATCATCTTCAGCGCGGTGGCCTGCCTGGCCATCACCACGGGGCAGGCTGACTTCCTCGGGAGCATCTACGCCTTCGGGGCAATGCTCTCCTTCACGATCGCCCACGCCGCAGTGGTCAAGCTTCGTTTCTCGCGCCCTGACGCCGAGCGGCCGTACCGCGGCCCGGGCAACATCACGGTGCGAGGGGTCTCAATTCCGGTCTTCGCCGTCCTGGGGGGCCTGGGCACCTTCGCGGCGCTGATCGTCGTGAGCGTCCTCAACCTGTCGGTCCTCGTTGCCGGACTGGCCTGGCTGACCATCGGCGTCTGCGTCTATGTCCTCTACCGCCGCAGCCAGGGGCTTGGCCTGCTGGCAGAAGAGAAGGTGCAGGTGCCCCAGCCGGTCGTTCCCGACGAGGCCGAATACGAGTCGGTCCTCGTCGCCCTCGAGCCGAGGGACTACTCCCCCGGCGCCGTGGCGACGGCGGTAAGGATGGCGGCCCAGAGGCGTCACGGGGTTCACGTGGTCGTGCCGATCACCGTTCCCAATGCCCTGCCGATCGAGGCGGCGATGCCCGATCGCGAGGCGGCGGCGCAGGCCGTCATCGAGCAGGCGTGCATGCAGGGGGGCTCGCGGGTAAGTGGCCACTGGGAGAAGGTCAGGGCCGGCCAGGCCGGAAACCTCATCGTTCGCGAGGCGCAGGAGATCGGGGCTCAGGCCATCGTCATGGCCATGCCTCCCCGGCAGGCCGGCTCGCTCTTCGGCAAGACGCTGGAGACCGTGCTCGAGCGGCGCCCCTGCCGGGTGATCATCCAGAGCGACCCTGGGAGCCCGGCGGGTGAGTCGCGGGGTCGGGAGACGGTCGCGTGAGTGGCGCCGGACCCGCCGGCGGGCCCCTGACTGCGCTGCTCTCCGGCGCGCTGCTGGTCATCGGCGTGCTGATGATCGTCCGGACAATCGGGGCCGGGGGAGGAGCGATCTCGGTCGGAGTGATCCTCGGTGCCCTCTTCATCGCCGCCGGCGCCGCCCGCCTCTGGCTGGCCTGGAGGGCCCGTTGAGCCCGTCACCGGACCCAGCGGAAGGCGCGGCGGCCGCGCCGGACCAACACCCCGAGGGCCGCGCGGCCCACCTGGTCGCCCTGACCGTCGGCTCGCCGCTCCTCTTCAGCATCCTCTACACGATCCTCGCCGGTGCGATCTACTTCGTGCTCGGCGTCGTCGCCGGCTACGCGCTCGGCCTGACGCCGGTCGTCTTCGTCGTTGCCGGGCTGATGTACCTGCTGGCCGCGATGACCTACATGGAGGGCGTGACCATGTTCCGGCAGGGTGGCGTCACCGCCTTCGCCCGGCATGCGTTCGACGAGCTGTGGAGCTTCATCGGCGGCTGGGCGGTGATGCTCGACTACGTGATCCTGATCGCCGCGACGGTCTTCTCGGCGACCAGCTACATGCAGATCTTCTGGGAGCCGCTGGGGGAGGGAACGGTCGAGCTGGTGGTGATCGCGGCCATTCTCGTTTACGTGGCCGCGCGCAACGTTCGCGGCTTCTCGACCGGCCGGGCCCGCCGGATCGGATTGCTCGTGCTCGCCGACGTGGCCGTCCAGGCGCTGCTCGTCGTCCTGGGGATGGCGCTGATCTTCGACCCCGGGCTGCTCGCCTCGCAGGTCGACTTCGGGAGCTCGCCGACCGTAGGCGACTTCATCGTGGCGCTGGGAATCGCCATGGTGGTTGCTACCGGCTTCGAATCGGCCGCCGGCGTCGGCGGCGAGGTGGCGGTGGAGCGCTCGGCGGTTGGCCGCCTGGTCAGCGGCTCCTCGCTGCTGGTCATCGTCATCTATGCCGGTATCGCGCTGGTCGCCCTCAGCGCCCAGCCGATTGTGGGCGGTTCAACCGAGCTGGCCGGGCGTTACCTGGAAACGCCGATGGTCGGCCTGGCCGAGGGCTTCTCGCAGGCTTGGTTGCGCGACATCTTCCGGTACCTGGTCGCGGGGGTGGCGATTTTCACCCTTATCGCCGGCGCCAACTCGGCGATGCTCGGCTTCTCGAGGCTCTCCTACTCGCTCTCCACCAACCGCCAGATTCCGCGATTCCTGGGCCGGCTCCAGCCGACGTGGTTTACCCCGTGGATCCTCATCCTCGCCGCGGCCCTGGGCGCCGGCGCCCTGGCCTTCACCCGGGACCTCGAGTTCCTGCTCGGGCTCTACGCCTTCGGCGCCCTGCTGGGGCTGACTCTCGCCCACCTGGCGATCGTTCGGCTCCGGTTCCGTTCACCTGAGGCCGAGCGCCCGTATGCCGTGCCGTTGAGCATCCGAATCGGGAAGGGATCGCTGCCGCTCCCGGCGCTCGTCGGGGCGGTCCTCAGCGCGGCGATCTGGGTGAGCGTCCTGATCACCCACCCCGGCGCCCGGCTGGTCGGGGGGGTCTGGCTGGTCGGCGGCGTGCTCCTCTACGTCGCCTACCGCCGCCTGACCGGCAAGCCGGTGCTGAAGGTCGTCCAGGTTCCCCGGGAGGCGCTGATGCGGGAGCCCGACGAGGCCGAGTACGGCTCGATCCTCGTCCCGGTCACCGGCACCCCACTCGACGACGACATCATGCAGACCGCCGGCCGCCTGGCCTCGGACGAGGGAGCCGAGGGGGACAGCACTGAGCCCTCGCAGATCGAGGCGGTGTGGTTCTTCGAGGTCCCGATGTCGCTGCCGATCGACGCCCGCCTGCCGGGCGCGGAGGTGGAGAGGGCCGGAGCCGCCCTGGATCACGCCCGGCGCGTCGGCGAGGAGTACGAAAACGTTATGGTGGCCACGGCCAAGCTGAGGACGCGGAGCATGGGGGAGGGAATCGTCGCCGAGGCCAGGCGCCGGGGAGTCCAGGCGATCGTCCTGGCCGCCGAGGAGCCTTCCCGGATCGGTGGAGGCGCGCGGCTCGGGGGAGACCTGAGCGAGCGATTCGTGGGGCCGGCGACCCGCTACGTGCTGGCCAACGCCCACTGCCCGGTGATCCTCACCGCCCCGGCCCGGGATGACCGCCCGGTATCCGGGGGCACGGCGCCCTGAGCCGGCGGGCCGCGCCCCCGTCCCGGGCGCTAGCATCGCGCCGCTATGTCGTTCATCCTCATCGTCGGCTGCGGGCGCACCGGGTCGGCCATCGCGCGGGACATGCTGGCCGCCGGCCACGAGGTGTCGGTCCTCGACGACGACCCGCTTTCCCACGACCGCCTCGACGCCGGCCAGGAGAGCTCGTGGGAGGACGCTGGCGGCCGCTTCACCATCGGCAAGGCGATCGAGCGCGAGGCGCTGGTCGAGGCGGGGATCGAGCAGGCCGACGTATTCATCGCCTCTACCAACGGTGACAACACCAACCTGACGATCTCCCAGATCGCCTCGCAGATGTTCTCGGTCGACCGGGTGATCGCCCGGGTCATGGACCCGGCCCGGGCCGACTGGTACCGGTCGCAGGGGCTGGAGATCATCTGCCCGACCCAGTTCGCCATCGAGCGCTTCGAGGAGACCCTCGCCTCGCCGGGGGCAGCCGGCTGATGTACGCCATCGTCGTCGGAGGGGGAAAGGTCGGGCTCAACCTGACGCGCGAGCTGCTCGACAAGGGCAACGAGGTGACGCTGATCGAGGCCCGCCGCGACCGTTACCTGCGGATGGAGGAGGAGCTGGGCCACGTGGTCCAGTACGGAGACGCCACCGAACTCTGGGTGCTCGAGCGCGCGGGTATCCAGCGCGCCGAGCTCGTGGTCGCGGTTACCGGCGACGACGAGGACAA
>CAIKSH010000046.1 GCA_903830015.1 uncultured Solirubrobacterales bacterium
CGGTGGACATGGCCTGCGCTTCTATCAGAGTCCGGGCGATTCGAGGCTCAGGGAACGGCGACCTGGCGGAGCTGTTCGCCGGAGGCGAGGCGGTCGAAGCCCTCGTTGAGCTCGTCGAGGGTCAGGCGATCGGTGATCAGCTGGTCGGCGGGGAGGTTCCCGGCCCGCCACTCGTCGAAGAGCCGCGGCAGTATCTCGCGGGGCGCCCCGGACCCGTGGTAGGAGCCGCGAAGCGTGCGCTCCTCGGTTACCAGGGAGACGGCGGGGATCGAGAGCATCGCGTCCGGCGCCGGCAGGCCCACGGTCACGGTGGTGCCGCCGCGGGCGGTGGCCTCGTAGGCCGCCCGGAGCACGGTGGCCGAGCCGACGGTCTCGATCACGCTCGCCGGGGGGCCACCGGGCGCCGCGCGCAGCTGGGCGGCCAGGTCGTCGCCCGGATCGATGGCCTCGCTCGCCCCCAGCTCCAGCGCCTTCTCGCGCTTGAAGGCCACCGGGTCGACCGCGATCACCTTCCCCGCGCCGGCCAGCCGGGCGCCCATCACCGCCGAAATGCCCACCCCGCCGAGGCCGACCACGGCGACGGTCGAGCCCGGCTCGATGTCGGCGGCGTTCATCGCCGCGCCGACCCCGGTGAGCACGGC
Organism: uncultured Solirubrobacterales bacterium; assembly: GCA_903830015.1. GTDB lineage: Bacteria > Actinomycetota > Thermoleophilia > Solirubrobacterales > Solirubrobacteraceae > F1-60-MAGs163. Next base: position 642 of record CAIKSH010000046.1, read on the forward strand.
GCAGCCGAAGACCGCCGCCGTCTCGTAGGGAAGGTCGTCGGGGATCGGCACCGCCGAGCGTTCGGAGACGATTACCTCCTCGGCGAAGGCGCTGACCCCTAGGTGGTGGTGGATCAGCTCCTCCCCGTCGCCCCGCCAGCGCCGCTCGCCGACCAGAAGGGTGCCATCGGTGTTGGCGGCCGCCCCCGGCTCGCAGAGCGCGGCACGGCCGGACAGGCACGGCTCGCACTCCCCGCAGGCGGGAACGAAGGCGAGGACCACGCGGTCGCCGGGGGCCAGCGTGCAGTCCGGCCCGGTCGCGACCACCTCGCCGGCCGCTTCGTGGCCGAGAACCATCGGCACCGGGCGCGGCCGGTTGCCATCGATCACCGAAAGGTCCGAATGGCAGAGGCCGGCCGCGCGGATGCGTACGCGTACCTCCCCCGGGCCCGGGTCGCCGAGCCCCAGCTCGCGGACCTCGATCGGCCGGGTCTGGGCGAACGGGCCCGGGTCGCCGCAGCGGGTGAGGACGGCGGCGCGGACCGCGCTCACGCCAGGACCCGCAGCGACTCGAGCAGCTCACGCATCGGCCCGGTGATCTCGGCCGGCCGGCGGGTCGCGCGGGCGACGAAGACGTGGACGAACCAGCCGACGGCGCTGCACTGCCCGTCCGGGTCGAAGAGGGCAAGCTCGTAGCGGACGCTGGAGCTGCCCAGGTGGCCCACCCGCATGTACGCGTCGACCGTCCCCGGATAGTCGAGGGGCCCGAGGTAGAGGCAGTGCGACTCGGCGCAGAGCCCGATCACTTCTCCTTCGATGATGTCCAGGCCGCCCCGCTCGATGAGCACCTCGTTTATGACCGTGTCGAAGAACGAGTAGTACTCGGCGTTGTTGACGTGGCCGTATACGTCGTTGTCCTTCCAGCGCAGCTGGAGCTGGGTGCGGTGCGGGTAGGCGGAGGGGTCCGCGGGAGGGTTGGCGACCGGCTCGTCCATCGCCTCAGAAGCTACCGACCGACGGCGCCCTCCGGAGGTGCACCGGCCGACCGGCTCCTGTACGTTGCCGGCACCAATCACCGAAACGAGGTAACCGTGAAGCGACTCATCGCCCTCCTGTCAGCCGCCCTCGCCGCCCTGGCCGTAACCGCCGGGCTGAGCGCCTGCGGGTCCAGCAACGACGTCGAAACCGTCACCCAGGAGGTGACCCAGGTCCAGGACCAGCAGGACGACCAGCAGGACCAGCAGGACGACCAGCAGGACGAGCAGCAGGACGAGCAGGACGACGAACGCGACGACCAGCAGGACGAGCGCGACGACGAGCGCGACGACAACGAGGACTGAGCCCCGGCCGGGCGCGCCGCCGGAGCTCCGGCGGCGCGCCCTGCTGTCACAATCGTCGGCATGGAGCTCCACCTCCCGACCGGCGTCAAGGCCCTCCTGGTCCAGGCCCTCGGGGTGGGAATCCTGGGAGCCGCGACGGGATTGGCCTTCTCCCACGCCTTCTTCGAGGACTGGGGGTGGATCATCGGCCCGGTCGCGTGGATGGTCGCCGCCACCGTCACCGCGCTGGTCCTGCGCCTTCCGCTGCCGGCAACGCTGCTCGGCGCCATCCTCGCCGGGATTCCGAGCGCGGCCCTGACCGCCGCCGGGCTTCACTGGGCCGGGGCCGTTGTGGCCATACTTCTCTTCGCCGGCTGGTGCGCAGGCGTCGGCGGCCGTAGGATGACGGCAGAGAGCGGCTGATGGATCTCGGAATCGAAGGGCGCGTGGCGCTCGTCACCGGAGCATCGAAGGGCCTCGGGCTGGCCATCGCCAGTGCGCTGGCCGCCGAAGGCGCCAAGGTCGCCATCACCTCCCGCGACGAGGGCCGGATCCAGGCGGCGGCCAAGAGCATCGAAGCCACCGGCTTTGCCCACGACAGCTCCAACCTCGAGGGGATTCCCGTCCTCGTCCACGAGGTGGAGCACTTCCTCGGGCCGATCGACATTCTCGTCACCAACACCGGCGGCCCACCGCTGGATGCCAACGCCTTCGCCTTCAGCGAGGAGCAGTGGCAGGAAGCCTACGTCGACCTCGTGCGCTCGCCGCTGGTCTTCGCCCAGTCGGTGATCGAGAGCATGCGCCACCGGCTCTGGGGCCGCATCGTCAACGTCGGCTCGACGACGATCCGCGAGCCGGCCGAGGGGCTGATCCTCTCCAACTCGAACCGCTCGGCGACACTCGCGGCGCTCAAGACGATCGCCACCCAGGTGGCCAAGGACGGAGTCACCGTCAACAGCGTCCTCCCCGGGCGGATCGCCACCGACCGCCTCTACGAGCTCTACGGCTCACGCGAGGCCGCCGACGCCATGGCGCGGGAGGAGATCCCGGCCCGGCGCCTGGGCAGCACCGACGAGTTTGCCGCCGCCGTAGCCTTCCTCTCGTCGGCCAAGGCGAGCTACATCACCGGCTCGACCATCGTGGTCGACGGCGGCATGATGCGCTCGGTCTAGCGGTCAGCGCCCCCGGCCGGAGGGACGGGCCGAAGCGACCTTCCGCGAACCGCCGCCGGAGCCGCCACCCGAAGACCTCCCGCGACCCTTGGTCGAGCCCTTCTGGTGCTTGTCGTGCCGGCCCTTGCCCCTCCCCTTGGGACGCCCGTGAGGCCTTCCGTGGCTGTGGTGGCCGCCACCCCGGTTCCCGCCGCGATCGCCGGAGGGCTCCGAGGCCGAGGGCGGGCCGACGTGGGCGAACTGCTCTTCGAGGTCCAGGGCGCCGGTGATGGCGCTCATCTCCTTGACCTGGTCACCGGCCACGAGGGTTACGGCCACGCCGGTCTCCCCGGCCCGCCCGGTGCGCCCGGTGCGGTGGACGTAATCCTCGGCCTGGCCCGGCGGGTCGAAGTTGACCACCTTCGAGATGTTGTCCACGTGGATGCCGCGGGCGGCCACGTCGGTGGCCACCAGGGTGGGCACGCGGCCGGCCTCGAAGGCGGCCAGCGCCTTCTCGCGCTGGCGCTGGCTCTTGTTTCCGTGCATCGCAGCGGCGCTTACTCCCTGCTTGCCCAGCCGCTTCACCAGGCGATCGGCCCCGCGCTTGGTCCGCACGAAGACCAGGGTCAGGTCGGTTCCGTCACCGATCTCGCTGACCAGCTCCTTCATCCGCGACTCGTTGTCGACGCGCACGAAGCGGTGCTCGATCTCTCCAACGTTCTCCGGCGGCGGGACGTGCTCGTGCTGGACGGGGTCTGCGGTGTACTCACGGGCGATTCGGCCCGCCTCGCCGTCGAGGGTCGCCGAGAAGAAGAGCGTCTGGCGGTCCTTCGGGCACTGGGCGACGATCCGGTCCACGGCGGGCCTGAAGCCCATATCGAGCATGCGGTCGGCCTCGTCGAGGACGAGAATCCTGACGTTCGAGAGGTCAAAGGCGCCCCGCTGGAGCAGGTCCTCCAGGCGGCCCGGCGTGGCCACGACGATGTGCGACTTGCGCGCCTCCCGCGACTGCTTCTCGAGGCCGACGCCTCCGTAGACGGCGGTGATCTTGAGGGCCCTCGAGTGGGCGATCCGGTAGGTGGAGTCGACGATCTGGGTAGCCAGTTCGCGGGTCGGGGCGAGGACCAGCGCGCACGGCCGCGGATCCTCGGCGTCGATGCTGTCGATCAGCGGGACCATGAAGGCCAGCGTCTTTCCCGATCCGGTCGGGGACTTGGCCAGCACGTCGCTGCCGGCGAGCACGTCGCCGATCACCTTGGTCTGGATGGCGAACGGGGCGTCGAAACCCTGCTCCTCGAGTGCACGGGCAACCGCGCTAGATACGCCGAGATCGGCGAAGGACGGCTCTGACATCTGACTGCTCCTTGGTTTGCCGGGCGCGGCGCGCCTCGGCGATTCGGGAGGCACTGCTGACCCGAACCGCCCTGCGACGGGACCCAAGAAAGCTTCACCTCGCGACCGGCCGGTTGCCGATCGCTACAGGCACAGTAGCCCTTTCCGTAGAGAACCCTGAACGGTTGCCGGCCGGATCGGTCACAATGGGGTCGTGATCGCAGCGATTCTCATCATCGCGCTGGTGGTTGCCGTGGGCGCCATCTCGTGGGCCACGCGCAATGCCCGGAACAAGCCGACCTGCTGCAACCCGGGCCAGTGGCCGCCGGACGACATCACGCGGCGCGCCGACCGGACCTGACCGGCTAGCCCCCGCCACTTACCAAAGCTTCACCTGCGCTTTTCCGGCTCATGGGAGCGCGGACGCCACGCTGCACCGGCAAGCAGAGAAAGGCATCCATGAGCATCTTCGACACCACCACCGCAAAGGTCGCCCTGGTCGCGGCCGCCCTCGCGTTGGCCGCCCCTTCGGCGGCTGCGGCAGCCAGGTCGGCCACCGACCTCGACGGCGACGGCCTGGCCAACGCCGCCGAGGCCACCTACGGGACCAACCCCACCAAGGCCGATACCGACCGTGACGGCCTCGCCGACGGCCGCGAGGTCAAGCTCCGCACCAATCCCCTAAAGCGGGACACCGACGGCGACGGCTACTCCGACGGCTACGAGGTGAAGGTCAGCAAGACCGACCCGCTCAAGAAGAACAAGCTGCGCACCGGCGCCTCTTAGGCGCCAGCCAGCGCGCCCGGCTAGTCGAGCAGGGTGTTCGCGAGCAGCAGGACGCCGTTGAGCGTCGCGATCGCCGCCACGGCGGCGGTCACCTGACGGGCCCTGGAAGGGATCCGGTCTCCGGCCATGAGGGTCGCGGCGAGGTCGACCGCGTCGCAGGCCACTCCCAGGGCCAGGAGGGTCCGGTAGCCGCTGCCGCGGGCCTGGGCGGCCACCGTTGCCGTGCCGAGAGCCAGGTCGCGAACGCCGAAGGCGCGGCCCATGACCCCGCCGTCGGCACCAGCGGTGCCCGGGCCAACCCACCGCTCTCCGGCCCGCTCCGGGTCGGCTACGAAGGCGGCGCCGATGGCGATGCGACCGGCCTGGAAGATGGGGTTGGGGACCGCCGGAACCATGTCGGCCAGCCTACCGGCCGGGTCCGGAACCACCGCGAAGTACCCCCAAGGGGAATCGAACCCCTGCTACCAGGTTGAAAACCTGGCGTGCTAACCGCTACACCATGGGGGCCATGGGAAAGAAAAGTCTAGAAGCGAAGGGCGTATCGGCTCCTGCCGCCTCGGCCGCGCTCGGCTCGATGGGCGCCGGCGCGATCGGCGCGCTGGCCATCGGGGCCGTCGCCTTCGGCGCCCTCGCGATCGGCGCGCTCTCCGTCGGCCGGCTGGCCATCGGCCGCGGGAAGATCCGGAGGCTGGAGATCGAGGAGCTCCACGTCCAGCGCCTCACCGTCGACGAGCTCAGCACGCCCGACCGAAAACCCTGAGCCCGCGCCCGCAGCGGCGCGTACAGTTGGCTTCACGCCGCCGTAGCTCAGCTGGTAGAGCAGCGGGCTTTTAACCCGAAGCGCGCAGGTTCGAGTCCTGCCGGCGGCATCGCCCACCTGTCATCGTCGCGGCGAAGGCATGCCGCACGCTGGAGGCAGACAGAGCCCCGCGATCATCTCCAGCTCCCGGCTAGCTGGTGAGCTCGAACTTCACGGTTCCCGGCTGGGAGACCGAGCCGCTGGTCAGGCTGACCGAGCACTTGGCCGCCGTGCCGTTGCTGGAGTTCTGCACGTCGCAGACCGGGGTTACCTCCTTGGCAC
>CAIKSH010000047.1 GCA_903830015.1 uncultured Solirubrobacterales bacterium
GTCTCCCGGATGGCCGCCGACGAGCTCTCCCGCCGCGGCCACCGCGAGCTGGCCGGGCGGGTGGCCGCCTACCGCGCCGGCTACACGCCCCAGCAGCGCCGCGAGCTCGAGCAGGCGCTGGTGGAGGGCGAGATCCTCTCCGTGGTCACCACCGACGCCCTCGAGCTGGGCATCGACATCGGCGAGCTCGACGCGGCGATCTGCATCACCTTCCCGGGGACGGTCGCCTCGCTGCGCCAGATGTGGGGCCGGGCCGGCCGGCGCGGGCGGGGGCTGGCCGTCTACGTGGCCGGCGACGACGCTCTCGACCAGTTCTTCTGCCGCCACCCCGACGAGTTCCTCGAGCGGCCGGTCGAGTCGGCGATCCTCGAGTTCGAGAGTCCGGAGATCCACGCCTCCCACCTGGAGTGCGCCGCCCACGAGGGGCCGATCGACCCCGATGCCGACGGCGACTTCCTCGGACCCCGCCTGCGCGCCCACTGCGAGGCGCTGGTCTCCACCGGCACGCTGGTCGAGCGGCGCGGGCGCTTCTCGCTGCGCTCTCCCGAGGACTACCCGGCGGCGCGGGTCTCGCTGCGCTCGGCCTCTCCCGATTCGGTGAGGATCATCGACGCCGAGCAGGGCGAGCTGATCGGCACCGTCGAGGCCGCCCGCGCCTGCCCCACCGTCCACGAGGGCGCCGTCTACCTGCACATGGGTCGCAGCTGGGAGGTGGACTCACTGGACGTCGAGCGCCGCGAGGCGCTCGTGCAGCCGTTCCGCGGCGACTGGTTCACCCAGCCGCGCAAGGAGACCGACACCTTCGTCGAGAAGCTCCTGGACCGCCGCGAGACGCTCGGCGTGACCCTCAGCTACGGCCGGGTGACGGTCACCGAGCAGGTGCTCGCCTACCAGCGCAAGCGAATGGCCGACCAGGAGGTAATCGACCTCCAGGCCCTCGACCTGCCGGCGACCGAGTTCACCACCATGGCGCTCTGGTACGAGCTCGAGGGGCCGGCCGCCGGCCTGCCGCCCGAGGTGCTGCTCGGCGCGCTCCACGCCGCCGAGCACGCGCAGATCGCCGTGCTGCCGCTCCTGGCCATGTGCGACCGCTGGGACATCGGCGGCCTTTCGACCGGCGCCCACCCCCAGACCGGCGGCCCGACGATCTTCATCTACGACGGCCACCCCGGCGGGGTGGGCATCACCCGACAGGGCTTTGCCGCCTTCGAGGGCCTGGTCGCCGACGCGCGGCGGCTGATCGCCGAGTGCCCCTGCGAGTCGGGCTGCCCGTCCTGCGTCCAGTCGCCCAAGTGCGGGAACCTGAACGAGCCGCTCCACAAGCAGGGCGCGCTCGAGCTGATGGAGGCGATGCTCGGCGCCGGCGGCTGACCGGCGCCTGCAAGCCACCGTTCACCCCGCGGGAATCCGCGTCGAAGGGGGAAGCGAAAGGTTTACGCCTGCAAGTGCCCCTGTCCCCGAAAACCCTCCCCGCGCTCGCGCTCGCCGCGGCGCTGGCCCTGCCCGCGGCCGCCGCGGCCGACAGCTCCGGGGGCACCTCCCCGAGCTCGCCGGGCCCCAGCGGCGGCTCGGGATACGGCTCGAAGCTGAA
>CAIKSH010000048.1 GCA_903830015.1 uncultured Solirubrobacterales bacterium
AGATCGCCAAGAAGATCGGCATCAAGCAGAACTACCTCTACCGCGTGATGCCCGCCCTCCAGAAGGAGGGCCTGGTAACCAAGAAGGGCAAGGGCTGGTACCCCACCGCCAAGGCCTGATCCTCACCCGGCGCTCACCCCGGGCCCCGGCCCGGGGGTGCGCCGCCGGCGGAGCCGGCGCGCTGGCGCCGCTCAGCCCAGGAGGCCCATAGCCGCAACCGCCTCGCGCTCCTCGACCAGCTCGTCGACGCTGGCGTCGATCCGCTCGCGGGAGAAGGGGTTGATCTCCAGCCCCTCGACGATCGACCACTCGCCGGCGCTGCAGGTGCACGGGAACGAGCTGATCACTCCCTCGGCTACGTCGTAGGAGCCGTCCGAGGGCACGGCCATCGAGACGAAGTCGCCCTCGGCCGAACCGTTCACCCAGTCGTGCATGTGGTCGATCGCCGCGTTGGCGGCCGAGGCGGCGCTGGAGGCCCCGCGGGCCTCGATGATCTCCGCGCCGCGCTGCTGAACACGCGGAATGAACTCGTCGGCGACCCAGGCCTGGTCGTCGACCACCTCGCTGGCGGGCGCGCCGTCGACGGTGGCGTGGGTGATGTCCGGGTACTGGGTGGCCGAGTGGTTGCCCCAGATGATCATCCGGCGCAGCTGGTCCACCGGCACGGCGGTCTTGTTGGCCAGCTGGGCCAGCGCGCGGTTGTGGTCCAGGCGCGTCATTGCGGTGAACCGCTCCTGCGGAACGTCGGGCGCATTGCTCATGGCGATCAGGGCGTTGGTGTTGGCCGGATTGCCGACCACCAGCACCCGGATGTCGTCGGCGGCGTGGTCGTTGATCGCCTTGCCCTGGGGGGCGAAGATCCCGCCGTTGGCCTCGAGCAGGTCGCCGCGCTCCATGCCCTTGGTGCGCGGGCGCGCCCCGACCAGCAGTCCGATGCTGGCGCCGTCGAAGGCGATGTTCGGGTCGTCGCTGATGTCGATCCGCGACAGGAGCGGGAAGGCGCAGTCGGTCAGCTCCATGGCCGTGCCCTCGGCAGCCTCGAGCGCCGGGGTCACCTCGAGCAGGCTCAGCTCGACGGGGCGGTCGGGGCCGAGCAGCTGGCCGGAAGCGATCCGGAAGAGGAGCGCATAGCCGATCTGGCCGGCCGCGCCCGTGACGGTGACTTTCGTGGGCTTGCTCATCGTCCTTCTGGTCTCCTCGTCTCGCTTTTCCGTTAACGGTCCAAGCTACCGGGCCGGGGCTGTGCGATGCCCTCAGGCCATCGCCTCGCGCAGCCCGGCGTCGATGCTGGCCAGGAACTCCTCGGTGGTCTGCCACGGCTGGTCGGGGCCGATCAGCAGCGCCAGGTCCTTGGTCATCAGGCCCGACTCGACGGTCTCCACGCAGACCCGCTCGAGCGTCTGGGCGAACTCCCTGACCTCAGGGGTGCCGTCCATCCGGCCGCGGGCGTCCAGGCCGCGGGTCCAGGCGAAGATCGACGCGATCGGGTTGGTCGATGTCTTCTCCCCGGCCTGGTGGCGGCGGAAGTGGCGGGTGACCGTGCCGTGGGCCGCCTCGGCCTCCACCGTCTTGCCGTCGGGGGACATCAGCACGCTGGTCATCAGCCCGAGCGACCCGAAGCCCTGGGCGACCACGTCAGACTGCACGTCGCCGTCGTAGTTCTTGCAGGCCCAGACAAAGCCCCCCTCCCACTTGAGCGCCGATGCGACCATGTCGTCGATCAGCCGGTGCTCGTAGGTCAGCCCGGCGGCCTTGTACTCGGAGGCAAACTCGGAGTCGAACACCTCCTGGAAGATGTCCTTGAAGCGCCCGTCGTAGGCCTTGAGGATCGTGTTCTTGGTCGACATGTACACCGGGAAGCCCTTCTCCAGCCCGTAGTTGAACGAGGCACGGGCGAAGTCCCGGATCGACTCGTCGGTGTTGTACATGGCCAGCGCCACGCCGGGCCCCTCGAAGTCGTAGACCTTGAACTCCATCGGCTCGCTGCCGTCGGCCGGCGCGTAGGTGATGGTCAGCGTTCCCTCCCCCGGCACCTTGAAGTCGGTCGCCTTGTACTGGTCGCCGAAGGCGTGGCGGCCAACGACGATCGGCTTGGTCCAGGTGGGAACCAGCCGCGGGATGTTTTCGATGACGATCGGCTCCCGGAAGATCACCCCGCCGAGGATGTTCCGGATCGTCCCGTTCGGCGAGCGCCACATCTCTTTCAGGCCGAACTCCTCCACCCGGGCCTCGTCGGGAGTGATCGTCGCGCACTTGACGCCCACCCCGTGCTCGCGGATCGCGTTGGCCGCCTCCGCCGTCACCTCGTCATCGGTGGCGTCCCGGTTCTCGATCCCCAGGTCGAAGTAGAGGAGGTCGATGTCGAGGTAGGGCAGGATCAGCTGGTCCTTGATGAAGGCCCAGATGATCCGGGTCATCTCGTCCCCGTCGAGCTCCACTACGGGGTTGTCAACTTTGATCTTCGGCATCGCTTCCTTCCGGGTCTGACGGGCGCAGGCTAGTGAAGCCGCGATCGTGCACGCCGGGCGGCCGGCGGGGCGTACCCTGACGGGCGGTGGCCACCCACGAAGTAACGAACCAGCCCCCGCCGCTGGCCGGGCGCAACCTCTTCGCCGACAACCTCCCGCTCGTCGAGGCGCTCAGGCGCGAGGGCGGCGGCTGGGCCCGCGAGCGCCTGGAGGCCGCCGGCGCCTTCTGGGGCGGCGAGCCGATGGAGTGGGGCGTGCTGGCCAACGAGCGCCCGCCGGTCCTGCACCGCCACGACCGCTACGGCAACCGGGTCGACCGCGTCGACTTCGACGAATCCTGGCACCGGCTGATGGCCGCCGGCGTCGGCGACGAGCTCCACGCCCTTCCCTGGCGCGAGCCGCGCGAGGGCGCCCACGTGGCCCGGACCGCGATGTTCCTCACCGCCAGCCAGGCCGAGGCCGGCTTCTGCTGCCCGATCACCATGACCTTCGCCGCCGTCCCGGCGCTGCGCGCCCAGCCGGAGCTGGCCGCCGAGTGGGAGCCGCTGCTCACCTCGACCACCTACGACCCGGACGGGCTTCCGGCCCGGGCCAAGGGGTCGGCGATCTGCGGCATGGCGATGACCGAGAAGCAGGGCGGCTCGGACGTGCGCGCCAACACCACGCGGGCGGTTCCCGTGAACGGGGGCGGCCCCGGCGCCGAGTACCGGGTCACCGGCCACAAGTGGTTCTGCTCGGCCCCGATGAGCGACCTCTTCCTCGTCCTGGCCCAGACCGACGAGGGGATCTCCTGCTTCGCCCTGCCCCGGGTGCTGCCCGACGGCGAGCGCAACGCCATCAGCATCGAGCGGCTCAAGGACAAGGTCGGCAACCGCTCCAACGCCTCCAGCGAGGTCGAATACGAGGGTGCCCTGGCCTGGATGGTGGGCGAACCGGGCCGGGGGGTCCCGACGATCATCGAGATGGTCGGGCACACACGGCTGGACTGCATCACCGGCTCGGCCTCCGGCATGCGCGCGGCGGTCGCCCAGGCCACCTGGCACGCCGCCCACCGCAGCGCCTTCGGCCGCCCGCTCATCGAGCAGCCGCTGATGGAGGCGGTCCTCGCCGACCTCGCCGTCGAGGCCGAGGCGGCGACCGCCCTGGCCATGCGCGTAGCCCGCGCCTACGACTCGGCCGGCTCGGACCCGGCCGAGGCCCACGTCAGGCGGCTGGGCACCGCGGTCGGCAAGTACTACGTCTGCCAGCGGGTCCCCCAGCACGCTTTCGAGGCGATGGAGGTCCTGGGCGGGGCCGGCTACGTCGAGGAGTCGGGCATGCCGCGCCTCTACCGCGAGGCCCCGCTCAACGCGATCTGGGAGGGCTCGGGCAACGTGATCGCGCTCGACGTCCTGCGCGCACTGGGCCGCGAGCCCGAGGCGCTGGAGAGCTTCTTCGCCGAGGTGGAGCTGGCCGCGGGCTCGGACCGCCGGCTCGACGACCACGTCGCGGAGCTGCGCTCGGAGTTCGGCGACGCCGAGGGCCTGGAGGCCCGGGCCCGGCGGATCGTCGAGCGGATGGCGGTCGCCCTGCAGGGATCGCTGCTGGTACGCCACGCTCCGGAGCCGGTGGCCGACGCGTTCTGCGCCTCCCGCCTGGCCGGCTCGTCGGGCCTCAATTACGGGACCCTGCCGGCCTCGGTCGACTCCGCGGCCATCGTCGCGCGCCACACTCCCGCCGGCTGAGCGCCAGCTGTCACCATTAGGGGGTGCTCGGCGAGCGCTCGATAAAGCTCTTCTCAGTCGCCGGTATCCGGATCGGGGCCAACCCGAGCTGGTTCCTCTTCCTGTTCCTGATGATCATCTGGCTCTCCGACTACTTCGGGGACGTCCTCGTCGGCTCGACCACCACCGTCGCCTACGTCACCGCGGTGGTCGCCGCCATCTGCTTCTTCGCCTCGCTCCTGCTCCACGAGCTCGGCCACGCGCTGATGGCCCGCCGCCTGGGTATCGGCACCTCCGGGATCGACCTCTGGCTCTTCGGCGGCGTCGCCAAGCTCAGCCGCGACTCGGAGACCCCCGGCGAGGAGTTCAAGGTCGCCATCGCCGGCCCGCTGGTAACCGCCGCGATCGTGGTCCTCTGCCTGGCCATCGGTGCGGTGGCCTCCAACGAGACCGGGGTGCTGGACGCCGCGACGCTAACCCGCTCGAGCACCACGCCGTGGATCGCCCTGCTCGGCTGGCTGGCGCTGACCAATCTCGTCCTGCTGGTCTTCAACATGCTCCCCGCCTTCCCGCTCGACGGCGGCCGCGTGACCCGGGCCATCGCCTGGAAGGTCACCGGCGACCGCAGCCGCGGCACCCGCTTCTCCGGCTACCTGGGCCAGATCTTCGGCTGGCTGATGGTCGGCTTCGGCCTCTTCATCATCTTCGCCACCGGCTCGATCGTCTCCGGGATCTGGTCAGCGGTGCTCGGCTGGTTCCTGGCCTCGGCGGCGCGCAACGCCGTGGCGGGCAGCCGTTACAGCGAGCAGCTCGAGGGGATCACCGCCGGCGAGATCATGGACATGACCCCGATGGCGATGCCGGCGACCGTGACCGTGGCCGAGGCGCAGACCGAGTTCTTCGGGCGCTTCCCGTGGCCCTGGTTTGCCGTCGTGGACGAACTCGGGCGGCTCGAGGGGATCGTGCGCTCCGAGCAGGTCGACGCCGCGATCGAGGCCGGCCGGGGCGGCGAGCCGGTACGGGCCATCCTCGACCCGGGCCAGGCCGAGGCGAGCGCGGTGACGCGCGAGACCCCGGTGGAGAACCTGCTCGGCCTCGAGGTCCTGCGCCGGCTCGGCGCCGTGATGGTGATCGACCCCGACCACC
>CAIKSH010000049.1 GCA_903830015.1 uncultured Solirubrobacterales bacterium
GGTGGTCTGGTCGACGATCACCGCGCGGGGCGTCAGGCCGAGCTCGTCGGCCTTCTCGCGGGTCATCAGCGGCACCGCGGCGGCGCCGTCGGAGATCTGCGAGGCGTTGCCCGCGGTGATCTTGCCGTCCGGCTTGAAGGCCGGCTGAAGCTCGCTGAGCTTCTCGAGGGTCGTCTCGGGACGGATGCCCTGGTCGGTGACGATCTTCTCGCCGTCGATCTCCATCACGACCATCTCGCGCTCGAACTTGCCCTCCTCGGTGGCCTTGTGGGCCAGCTGGTGGGAGCGCAGGGCGAGCTCGTCGAGCTCGGAGCGGGGGATCTCCCACTGGTCGGCGATCATCTCGGCGCCGAGCCCCTGGCCGACGATGTTGTGCTTCTCCATCAGCTTGGGCGTGAAGGCTCCTCCGTACTCCTGCTGGATCTTCATGCCGTCACCGAACGGGTTGTGGCCCATGTGCTCGACCCCGGAGCCGATCACCACGTCGTGGATGCCCGAAGCGACCAGGGCGGCGCCGTAGTTGGTGGCCTGCTGGGCCGAGCCGCACTGCGTGTCGACCGTCGTGGCCGCCGCTTCGATCGGCAGGCCCTCCTGGAGCCAGGCGTTGCGGCCGATGTTGAAGGCCTGCTCGCCGTACTGCTGGACGCAGCCGGCGATCACGGTCTCCACCTCGCCGGCGTCGATCCCGCTGCGCTCGATGATCTCCGTGTAGCAGGAGCCGAGAAGGTCGTTGGGGTGGGTGTCCTTGTAGTAGCCCTTCTCGCGGTGCCCGCGCCCGACCGGCGTGCGGACTGCTTCGACGATGACTACTTCACGGCCGTTCTTCATTGGAGGTCTGCCCCTTCGTTCGATTGGACCTGCCGGCAGGTTACCCGCTCCACTGACCGGCCGGTCAGCCCCTGCGCCGGGCGTCGTATAGCCTGACGCGCCATGCCTGACGAGAAGATCGCCGTAATCGGCTCCGGAGCAATTGCGTGCGGCGTAGCGGCCGTAGCCACCAATACCGGGGACGTAACCCTGCTGGCCCGCAGCGAGGAGTCCGCCGAGCGTGCCCGTGGCACCGTGGCCAAGAACATCGAGCGAATGGGCGACGAGGCGGGCTCCGGCGAGGTTACGGTCACCACCGAGGCCGGCGACCTGGCCGGCTCCACCTACTTCATCGAGGCGGTCGCCGAGGACGCGGGCGTCAAGGCCCAGGTCTTCGAGCAGGTGCTCCCCCACGTAGGGGACGACGCGATCCTGGCTACCACCACCTCCTCGCTGGCGGTGGGCGAACTGGCGGCGGCCAGCGGCATCCCCGAGCGGTTCGCCGGCCTGCACGTCTTCAACCCGGTCACCAAGATGGCGCTCGTCGAGCTCGCCTTCCCCGACCAGGCCAGCGAGGAGACCCGGGAGCGCTCGGCGGCGCTCTGCGAGGCGCTGGGCAAGACCGCGGTGCTCGTTCCCGACCTGCCGGGCTTCGTGGTCAACCGCCTGCTCTTCGACTACCTGTTCACCGCCGTCGCCTACATGGAGGAGACCGGGCTGGAGCCCGAGGCGATCGACGAGGCGATGAAGCTCGGCGCCGGCCATCCGATGGGACCGATGGCCCTGCTCGACTTCGTCGGGCTCGACGTCTCGGCGGCCATCGGCGACCAGATCGGCTGCACGCCGCCGCAGACGGTCAGGGACCTCATCGCCGAGGGCAAGCTCGGCCGCAAGAGCGGCGAGGGTTTTTACACCTACTGAGCGACGTCCTGAAGCCGTGCAGAGCGCCGATTCAGGCCCTGCGCAGGCGATTACAGATTTGTCACGAAACCTTTAGGGAGTCTTCAGGCTCGTATCCGAATATGCCGATTGCGAACTTGGTTCGCATGTGCACCTCCTCCCAGAACGCACCGACCGGCCCGCCTAGTGCGGGTCGGTTCAGTTCTGGAGGCCGTTTTCGCCCGCGTCGGGGCCGGCCGCTGCCGGGAGGGGGCGGATCCGGACCGCGGTGACCCGGTTCTCGCGGACCGAATCGACGCGGAGCGAGAAGCCGTCGATCTCGATCACGTCGCCGCGCCGCGGCAGCCGGCCCAGCTCGGAGAAAACCAGGCCTCCGACCGAGTTGTAGGCGTCGTTGTCGTCGGGCAGGTCGATCCCGTAGTCGGGCAGGTCGGAGAGCGCCACGTGGCCGCGCACGTACCACTCGCCGGTGGCCAGCTGCCGGATGGAGCCGGCGGCCGGGTCGGTCTCGTCGTCGATCTCCCCCACCACCTCTTCGACGACGTCCTCCACGGTGACCACTCCGGTAGGGCGGCCGTACTCGTCGACGATCACCGCGAGCGTGGAGCGCTCGCGCTGCAGGTCGGCCAGCAGGTCGTCGAGCGGCTTGGTCTCGGGCAGGATCACCGCCGGCTTGACCAGGCCCCGCAGGTCAGCCTTCGGTCCCCGCTGCATGTACTGGCGCACGAGCGAGTTGGCGTGCACGGTGCCGATCACGTTGTCGGGGTTGTCCTCCTCGAGGACCACCAGCCGCGTGTGCCCCGAGTCGACGCACCGCCGCAGGGCGGTTTCGACGTCGTCGGTGTCGTCGACGGTGACCACGGCGGGGATCGGGGTCATCACCTGCCTTGCCTCCTGCTCGTGGAGGTGGAAGACCCCTTCGAGCATGTCGGCCTCGTTCTCGTCGAGCGTGCCGCCGGTCTCGGCCTGGGTGATCAGCAGCTTGATGTCCTCGGGAGTGCCGCCCTCCTCCAGGCGCTGGGACGGGTCGACCCGCAGGACGCGCAGGATCACGTTGGCGCTCCCGGTGAGGACGATGATGAACGGCCGCATCGCCAGCTCGAACACCCCCAGCGGCCCCGAGCAGAAGCGGGCCACCCGCTCGGCATGGACGATCGCGAACACCTTCGGCACCAGCTCCGAGCCGACGACGGTCACCGCCGTTACCACCAGGTAGGCCAGCGCGATCGAGATGATCAGGCCGGCGGTATCGGAAGGCTGGACGCCGAAAAGGTCCTCGAAGAGGCTCGCCACCGCCGGCTCGCCCAGGAAGCCCAGCCCCAGCGAAGCGAGGGTGACGCCCAGCTGGCAGGCCGACAGGTAGCGGGTCAGCTCCTCGCGCTGGTGGAGCGCGCGGCGGGCCGAGCGGGCGCTACGGCCGCCCTCTTCGGCGATCAGCTGCAGCCGGCCGACGTTGGCCCGCACGAGCGCGAACTCAGCGCCCACGAAGAAGGCGTTGATGGCCAGGAGCGGGATGACGCCGAAGAGCAGGAGGGCGGTCATCGCCGGTAGCCCCTGGCGGTGCTACTTCGGGGAAGGTCGTCGTCGGGCACTTGGTGACAGGTGATGCTATCGACGCCGCGGGCGGCAGTCGAGGCAGTTCAGGCCAGCTCGTCGATCTGGCGGGCGAGCTTGAGGTCGGCGTCGGTTACGCCGCCCTCGCTGTGGGTCCAGCAGGTCACCCGCACCTTGTTCCATGAGTGCACGAGAAGGTCCGGGTGGTGATTGGCCACCTCGGCGATCCCGGCCACGCGGTTTACGTACTGGATTGCCTCCTCGAAGCCGCCGAACTCCTGGTCGAGGATGATCGTGTCGCCCTCCTGCTTCCAGGAGGTGCTCTCCAGTTCGGAGCGGACGAAGTCTGAATCGAGCTTGGCCACACCGCGAGTGTACGGCCCTAGGATCCGCGGCGTGAGGATCGTCAGCCTCGTGCCCCACGCCACCGAGCTGTGCTTCGCCCTCGGGCTGGGCGACCAGGTCGTCGGCGTCACCCACGAGTGCGACTTCCCTCCCGAGGCCGCGCAGGCCACGGCGGTCACCGCCGACCTGCTGCCCGACGGCCTGGACAGCGCCGGGATCGACGCGGCCGTGAAGGAAAAGACCGGCGGCGGCGAGGCGATCTACGCGCTGGACGCCGAGGCGCTCAAGGAGCTGGAGCCGGACCTGATCATCACCCAGGCCCTCTGCCCCGTCTGCGCCGTCGGCTACGACGACGTGGCCGCGGTGGCCGCGGAGATGGAGGAGCCACCGAAGATCGTCTCGCTCGACCCCCACACCTTCGGCGAGACGATGGTCGACATCCGCACCGTCGCCCAGGCCACCGGAACCGAGCGCGAAGCCCTCGCCCTGATCGCCAGCCAGCGTGAGCGGGTCGACGCCGTGGTCGCCGCCGTCGCCGACGAGCCGATCGTCAGCTGCGTCGCGATCGAGTGGCTCGACCCGGTCTTCGTGGCCGGCCACTGGACACCGCAGCTGATCGAGATGGCCGGCGGCGATGACCCGCTCGGCCTCCCGGGGGAGGCTTCCCCCCAGCTCGACTGGGAGACGGTGGGCGCCGCCGAACCGGAGGTCGTGGTGGTCATGCCGTGCGGTTTTGACGCCGCGCGTTCGCTCGAGCTGGCCGAGGAGTTCCGCGAGCCGCTGCTCGCCACCGGCGCCCGGAAGATCGTCTGCGTCGACGGTTCGGCGACCTTCTCGCGCCCGGGGCCCCGGCTCGTGGACGGGCTGGAGAACCTCGCCCACATCCTGCATCCCGGTGCCGTCCCGCTGGCCCCGGGCCCGATCCTCGAACTTCAGTAGCCAGCGGGCCCGACGGCGGCGTTGGCCACCACGATGGCCGCGACCACCGCTCCGACTCCCACGGCGCCGCAGATTCCCCAGCCCAGGGCGGGCATCGAACGCCGCTCGGCGGCCACGAAGCCCAGCCCGACCAGGGCGCCGGCGGCCAGCCCGCCCAGGTGCCCGCCGATCGAGACGTTGGAGAGCAGGAAGCTGAAGACGAGGTTGAACAGCAGCAGCAGGCCGATCCCGGTCTGGAACGGGTTTATGCCCCTCGAGTAGAGGATCACCGAGGCCGCGCCCATCAGGCCGAATATCGCCCCCGAGGCGCCGACGGTGAGCGCGTCGGGCGAGAGGAGCAGCGCTCCGAAGGCGCCCCCGAGCAGCGAGACGAAGTAGATCGCCGCGAACCTGGCGTGGCCGAGCGCCGGCTCCATCTGGAAGCCCAGGAACCAGAGCAGGATCATGTTGAAGGCCAGGTGGAGCAGCCCGGCGTGAAGGAACCCGGTGGTCACCAGCCGCCAGTACTGGGCGTCGACTGCTACCGGGACGGCGTTGAGGCCGCCCTCGTAGAAGAGTCGCCCCTGGCCGCCGGTCAGGGCGAGCCCGTCGGTTATGAAGAACGAGACCACGCAGGCGATGATCAGGGCGATCGTCACCACCGGTGCTTCGGTGCCCGCCTGCACGGCGGCCACTGCGCGCTTGCCGGGTGTCCGGCCGGCACACTCCGGGCAGCGCATGCCGACCGGGCTCGCCGTCATGCAGTCGGTGCAGATCGGGCGCCCACAGCCCGAGCAGGAAACGCCGGTCTGGCGACCCGGGTGGCGGTAACAGGTGGTCGTGGAGGCGGCTTCCATCTGCAGGGGCACCTTGGCGCCCCCCTGAGGCTAGCCGCGGGTGCGCCGCTGGATCTCGCGGGAGATGGTGGTCGCCGCCTCGCCGAGGAAGCGGACGGGATCGGCGCCCTTGGGCTGCGCGCGCCGGCGGCGGCTGGAGACGCCGAGGATCGCCACCGCGCCGGCGGCCAGCGTGCCGGCCGCCACGGCCGCCGCGGGCTTGACCCAGGTGCGCGGGTCGTGGAGGGCGTCGGCCTGCCAGGAGTCGAGTTCGTCGCTGGAGAGGTCGACGATCCGCTGCAGGTCATCCTCGAGCTTCTCGGCGAGCGTGTCCGGCGGCTCCACCGGCCGCAGGGCCATGCGCAGGAGCGTCTCGATATCGGGCTGCTGGCTGCTCATCTCAGACTCCCGCCTCGGCGGCCACGATTCCCTCGAGCTGCTTGATGGCGCGATGGATCAGCACCTTGGTGGCGCCGTCGCTCTTGCCCATGGCCCGGGCGATCTCCCGGTTGTTCATGCCCAGGGCGAACCGCATGATCAGGGCATCGCGCCGGTCGTCGGGAAGCTGCTGGACCGACTCGAGCACGTGGCGCAGCTCCTCGCGGCCCTCGACAAGCTCCTCGGTCGTGTGGAGGTCCCCCGGCTCGGCGATGGCGTCGAGGTTGGCCTGGGGCTTGCGGGCCTTGTCCCGGTAGTAGTTGGCGGCGAGGTTGTGGGCGATGCGGATCAGCCACGGCCGCAGCGGGCGCCCGTTGGACTCCTCCAGAGCGCGCCCGAAGTGCCGGTAGGCCTGAAGGAAGGTCTGCTCGGTGAGGTCCTCGGCGTCGTGATGGTTGCCGACCCGGTAGTACGAGTAGGAGTAGACGTCCCTGAGGTGGGCGCGGTAGCACTCGGTGAACCGCTCGTCGAGTTCCTCCTTCTCCACTGCGCAGGGAGCCTATCCCGGGCATCGTCAGACCACCCGCGCCCCGACTATCCGGCGCGGCTCGGTAACCGAGCGCGCGAAGGCTTCGGCATCCTCGGACCCGGTGACCACCCCGGCGAGCCCCCGCAGGGCCGGGCAGCGGCCGCCGGCGGCTTCGATCCCGTCGGCCAGCGGCCCCACGCTCTCCAGCGCCTCGGCCACCTGGCCGAGCTCCTCGCGAACCTCATCGGCGCCCTTCCCCTCGGCCAGCAGCTCGCCGGCCCGGCGGTTGCGCCCGCCCTCGGCAACCACCGAGGCCATCAGGTCACCGGCACCGGCCAGCCCGGTCCAGCTCCCGGAGCTGGCGCCCAGCTGCTCGGAGAACGTCGCGATCTCGCTGAACACCTTGCCCGCGGCCGCCCCGGCGGCGTTGGGGCCGGCGACGGCGGCCGTCATTCCGGCCAGGACGGCGGCGTTGACCGCGATGCCGGCCATCTCGACCCCGGCCACGTCCCGGCTGGCCTCGACATCCAGGCCGGCGTCGGCCAGGGCCCGGCGCAGCTGGGCCAGGAAGGTCACGTCGTCGCCGGCGATGACCACCGAGGCGCCGTGGTCGAGCGAGTCGGCGGAGTGGGCCGGCCCGCCCAGGCAGGCGACCGGGTGGCCGGGAAGGCGCTCGCCACAGAAGGCGGTGGGGGTCTGGCCGGTGCCGGGCACGAGGCCCTTGGACATCACGACCAGGCCGGTGTGAAGACCCAGCCTCGGGGCCAGTTCGCCAACCGCGGCCGGCAGGTCGGCGGCCGGCACGGCGAGCAGCACGACGTCCATGTGGGTGAGGTCGATGTCCTCGGCCGGCCCGACCTCGATGCCCGGCTCGAGCGGGTACCCGGGCAGGTAGCGCTCGTTGGAGCCAGCGCCGCTGATCTGCTCGGCCTCGGCGGCCGTCCGGGCGCCGAGCGCCACGTCGAGGCCCGAACGCCGGAGCATCACCGCCAGCGAGGTTCCCCACGAGCCGGCGCCGATCACCGTCGCGCGCCGCAACGGCGCCGTGCCGCCGAAGCTCTCCCAGAGCAGCTCGACCTGAGGCCAGATCCGCGAGGTGACCGCGGCCGCGAGCTCGCGGTCGGGGTGCTCGGTCTTCGGGAACGTCATCGGCTTGCCGGCGCGGATGGTGATCTTGCGGGGGTAGATCCGCCAGCCGCGACGGACGTTCTCGGTCCCGTAGACGGCCACCGGCACTACGGGAGCGCCGGTTTCGAGGGCCAGGCGCCCAACCCCGCTGCGCGGGTGGCCGAGCGGGCCGGGGCGCACCCGGGTTCCCTCCGGAAAGATCATCACCACCTCGCCACGCTCGATCAGCTCGCGGGCCGTGGCCATCGATTCCTCGTCGCCGACGCCGCGGTCGATCGGGAAGGCGCCGAGGTTGCTGATGAACCAGCTCGCCACCCGGCCGTAGAGGCCGGGCTTCTCGAAGAGCTCACGCTTGGCCACGAAGAAGGCCTGGCGGCGGGTTAGGCCGACGATCAGGAACGGGTCCAGGAAAGAGCGGTGGTTGAGGGCGACGATCACGCCGCCCTTCTTCGGGATGTTCTCCCTGCCGATGCCGCGGAAGCGGAAGTAGAGTCGGGCCGGCGGCTCGAGGATCGCGCGAGCCAGCCAGTAGAAGGGCTTGTTTACGCCGCGGACCTTGGCCCGCGCGAGCAGCTCCTCACGGGTCTCCTCCCCGGCTTTTGCGTGTCGTACCTCTTCGCCCACGTCTCTCTTACCACCGGCGGTGGTCCCGGTTACACGCCGCGCGCGTATAGGTTGCCGGCGTGGCAATCGACCTGAAGAGAACCGCGCGGGGCGCCCTGGCCGGGGCGATCGCCGCCGGCGTGTGGGCGATCCAGCAACCGATCGACAAGCGGCTCTTCGGCGTCCCCTACGACGACGTAGAGCTGCTCGGCAAGTTCGCCACCCGCGGACGGGCGTGGCCGCTGGCCGGCACCGCGATGCACCTGCTCAACGGCGCGCTCTTCGGCGCGCTCTACGCCAACGTCGCCCCCTACGTGCCGCTCCCGGCGTGGGCCAAGGGGCCGGCGGCGGGAATGGCCGAGCACCTGGCCTCGTGGCCCGGTGTGAGGATGATCGGGAAGATCCACCCGGCCGCCGGCGACTTCCCGCCGCTCTGGGGCGACCACATGGCCTTCGCCCAGGCCACCTGGCGCCACCTGCTGTTCGGGCTGGTGCTCGGCGAGGCCGAGCGGGCGCTCAACCCGCCGGCGCCGGCCGCTTCCGAAGCACCCGCTCCGGCGCCCGCCGACGCGGCCAGCGCCCGCTAGTGTCGGCGCCGGCGCCGGAGTAGCTCAGCTGGTCAGAGCACCTGTCTTGTAAACAGGGGGTCGCCGGTTCGAATCCGGCCTCCGGCTTGGGTTTTTCCGGGTAGGCGGTGACGCTGCGGTGTAGTCTCGCCGCGTGAACGCGAAAACACCCTGGTGGGCCTTTGTTCTGGCCGGTGTGGTCGGCGGCGCCGTATTTTTCGGCCTGGATCGTCTTTTCGGATAGCCGGCTGGCCGGCCTCCGGCTTCAGGGCCGGTTGCGCCCGAGCTCGTCGTGGGCGGTCACCCACTCGTCGGCGACGATCGCCGCCTGGAGCGAGATGTCGCCGCACAGGACGGTCGCCGCGACGATCTCGGCGAGCTTGCCCACCTTCCCCTCTCCGTAGCAGCCGAGCATCTCGAGGCACTCGCGCTGGGTGGCCAGGCCCGTCCCGCCTCCGTACGTGGCGACGATCAGCGAAGGGAGCGTCACCGAGCGGTAGTAGTCGCCGTTGGGGAGCACCTCGGAGAAGTCGTAGGCCGCCGATGACTCGGCGACGTTGGCGGCGTCCTGGCCGGTGGCGATGAAGATCGCGGCGACCGCGTTGGCGGCGTGCGCCCCGTTGTTAACCGTCCCGGACATGAACGAGCCCAGGTTGGCCATCAGCCGCGCGCGGAAGCTTCGGCGGGAGTCGACCCGCAGCTCGCTCTCCAGCAGGTCGGCCGGCAGCGTGATCTCGGCCACCACCCGCTTGCCGCGCGTGTGAAGCATGTTCACCGTCGAAGACTTCTTGTCGGAGGCGAAGTTGGATTCCAGGGCGAAGTTCTCGATCTCCGGGCGCTGGGAGGCGATCCACTTGCAGGCCGCGGCGGTGGCCTTGCTGGTCATGTTCTGGCCGGCGGCGTCGCCGGTGGTGAAGTTGAAGCGCGTGTAGACGAGCCGACTGGCCGGGAACTGCTGGATGTCGCGCAGGCGGCCGGAGTTCGTGGTGGCCTCGGCGTGGCGCTTGATCTCGTCGAAGTTCTCGACCAGCCAGGCGCTGAAGTCCCGGGCCTCCCGGGCACTGTCGAAAGCGAAGACCGGTGCGCGCTGCATGGCGTCGTCGATCACCGTCGTCCTGACGCCACCGGCCAGGCGGGCGAGCTTCATCCCGCGGCTGTAGCTGGCGACCAGCGTTCCCTCGGTGGTGGCGAGGGGAACGTAGAACTCGCCCTGGGCGTGCTCTCCGTCAACCAGCAGCGGCCCGGCGACCCCGACCGGCACCTGCGCCGCCCCGATGAAGTTCTCGATGTTCCCGGGCAGAGTGCCCGGTTCCAGCGAGTGGGCGGTGAGTGTTTCCAGCTCGGCCCCGGTCGCCTCCCGCAGGAAGGTCGTCCGGGCCGCTGCCGCATTCGGCGAATAGTCGTCTTCGGGATCCCGTGGGACCCTGCCCCGCCCGTCGGCATCCTCCACGCCCATGGCCGTTCACCCTATTGCGCCGCGGTCCTTGCGAAAGCGACCGTCGCGCAACGGGCGATTAACGCCAGGCCCCGTAGACGAAGCGGTCGGGGCGAATGAGCGCCTTCGTGGCCCGCCCGCGGCGCAGGAAGGCCGAAAGCTCGCCCCCCGGGTCGCCGATGGCCAGCTCATCGCCCTCACTGGTGCCGGGTGGCAGGTCGATCCGCAGGACCACGACGCCGAAGCGCGTGGCCAGCTCGCGCACGCCGTGCGGCACGCCCGCCCAGGGGTTCGGTCCGCTGGCCAGAAGGGCAAAGCGCGGGCCAACCAGGTCGTCCAGGCGGACGCCTTGGCCGTCGGGTCCCGTGACCTCGGGCTGCGGGACCTGCCGGCCAACTATTCCGAACGGCCGGGGACGACGGCCCAAGAGCCCGCCGCGCAGGCGCGGATCGGGCTTGAACGAGCCGCTGTCGATCCAGCGTCGCGTCACCGGAATGGCCGAGACCAGATCAAAAAACCTGTCCCGGACGGCAGCGACGCCGGGCTTCACCGTCTGGACGACCGACCCGAGCCTCACCGCCAGGTCGATCAGCTCCTTGGTGTGGCGCCGGCGCTCGGCCTCGTAGGTTTCGAGAATTTCGATCGAAGCTGCGCCGCGCTCTACGGCGGCGATCTTCCACCAGATGTTCCCGGCGTCCCGTACGCCGGCGTTCATGCCCTGGCCGGCGAAGGGCGGGGTGACGTGGGCCGCATCACCGAGCAGGTAAACCCGGCCCCGCCCCCAGTCCGAGGCAA
>CAIKSH010000050.1 GCA_903830015.1 uncultured Solirubrobacterales bacterium
CGGCGAGCGCCGCGGCGATCGCGGCGCCGGCCACCGCGCTGGCCACCACCGGGTGGCGCCGCCGGCGCGCGAGAACGCCCGGCGGCCGGACCACGAGCCAGGCAAGGACAGCCACTTCGACCAGCAGCCCCGCGACCGCCAGCAGGAGCTGGGGGCCGCGGAAGTCCGAAGCCCGGGCCAGCTGCGCGGGCGTGAACCAGTCGCGCGGGTCGACGGCGACCGGCGAGAGCACCCCGGTCCGGGGCATCATCGCCAGCACCGCCAGCACGGCTACCGCCAGGGCCAGCGCCACGGCGACCGGGGCGCGATCGAGAATCCGGGACACCCTCCCCACGCTACCGTCGAAGCGCCGCCTTTCCGCCATGTCGATCGCCGTCATCTCCGACATCCACTCCAACCGCCAGGCCCTGGAGGCGGTGCTGCGGGAGGTCTCGGACAGCGGGGCGAGCGAGCTCTGGTGCCTCGGCGACCTGGTCGGCTACGGGGCCGACCCCAACGACTGCATCAACACGGTGCGCCGGAATGCCTCCCTCTGCCTGGTCGGCAACCACGACCTGGCGGTCACCGGGGAGATCCCGCTCGACGAGTTCTCCCGCGGCGCCGGGGTGGCCGCCCGGTGGACCCAGGAGGTGATCGGGGCCGAGGAGCTCGACTGGCTCTCCTCGCTCGAGGCGTCCGGGGCTGCGGAGGGCGTCGGCTGCTTCCACGCCAGCCCGCGCGACCCGGTGTGGGAGTACGTGATCAGCACGCTGCTCGCCGACCTCTGCCTCGACACGATGGACGAGCGGATCGGGCTGATCGGCCACAGCCACGTGGCCCTGGCCTTCGGGCGCCGCGAGGGCGAGCCGGCCTTCGGGGAGCCGCGCCGCGACGGAGACGAGGAGGACATCTCCGCCGGCTCATGGCTGCTCAACCCCGGAAGCGTCGGCCAGCCGCGCGATGGGGACCCGCGGGCGGCCTGGCTGCTCCTCGATATCGACGCGGGAAGGGCGCAGTGGCGGCGCACCGAATACGACATCGATGGGGCCGCAGAAGCCATCCGAAACGCCCGCCTGCCTGACTCTCTCGCCGAGCGCCTCCAGTACGGTCAGTAGGCGATGAGAGCGCGAAACACAGCTACCGGCCTCATCGCGGCCGTCGCGGCGACCGCCCTGCTCGCCGGATGCGGGGGGTCCGGGTCGCCGAAGCTCATCCCGGCCGACGCCGCGAGCGCCCTGGACGGGTCGATCCAGGAGGTCTCCGACGCAACCGCCGCCGGCGACTGCGCATCGGCCGCGAGCGCCCTGGCCACCGCGGAGGACCAGTTCGCCTCGCTGCCGCGCAGCGTCGACTCCCAGCTCAAGGCCCGCATCCAGGAAGGGCTCCAGCAGCTCGAGGCAACGGTCCCGACCCAGTGCCGGGAGGCCAAGCCCAAGACCACGCCGACGACGACCACCGAGCCGACCACCGAGCCGACGACCACCGAGCCGACGACCACGACCGAGACGACGACCACGACGACCCGCACCACCACGACCACGCCGACCACCACCCCGACCACCACGCCCGACAACGGCGGCATCAGCCCGGGCGGCTCGGGAGGAGCCGGCCAGTGAGCGACGAGCTCTTCGCCGGCCGCTACCGGCTCGGGGACCGCCTGGGCAGCGGCGGCATGTCGACGGTCGTCCTGGCCATGGACGAGCGGCTCGAGCGCAACGTGGCGATCAAGCTCCTCGCCGAGCACCTCGCCGACGACGACCAGTTCGTCGTGCGCTTCCGGCGCGAGGCCCTCTCGGCGGCCCGGCTGGTCCATCCCAACATCGTCCAGGTCTACGACTTCGGGACCGACGAGAAGAGCGGCCGCCAGTACATCGTCATGGAGTACGTCGAGGGCAGCTCCGGGGCCGAGATCCTGCGCGAGCAGGGCGTCCTGCCGCTGCAGGAGGCGCTCGGGATCCTCGCCCAGGCCTGCCGCGGGCTCGACTACGCCCACCGCAGCGGCGTCCTGCACCGCGACGTCAAGCCCGGAAACCTCCTGCGCTCGCGGGACGGGGTGGTGAAGCTCGCCGACTTCGGGATCGCCAAGACCCCGGCCGAGGACTCGTCGATCACCCAGGTCGGGTCGGTGCTCGGCACCGCCGCCTACCTGGCGCCCGAGCAGGCCTCGGGCAAGGAGTCCACCGCGCGCTCGGACATCTACTCGCTCGGGGTGGTCGCCTACCAGTTCCTCTCCGGGCGCCTCCCCTACGAGGCCCAGTCGATCACCGAGCTGGCCCTCAAGCAGCAGCGCGAGGCCCCGCCGCTGCTCGACCAGCTGAACCCCGACATCCCGCCCGAGCTGGCCGCCGCCGTAGACCGCGCCCTCGAGCTCGAGCCGGAGGCCCGCTACGCGACCGCCGAGGAGATGAGGGTGGCGCTCTCCGAGGCCGCGCGCGGAATCGCGCCCGCCACCGCGGCGACCACCGTCACTCCGGCCACCGCCGAGACCCAGGTCGTCACCGCCGCGGGCGCCGGCGCAGCGGCGACCACGGTCCACCGCCGCGACCCGCTCCCGCCGCGGGCCCAGCCGGTGCCGGCCCAGGCGGCCCCCCCGGCCCCGAAAAAGAAGCGCCGCGCCGCGCCGGTGATCGTGCTCCTCGTGGCGGCGGCGATCGGCATCGGCGCCATCGTCTTCATCACCCAGCGGCCGGCCGACAGCGTCCGCCTGCGCGACGTGACCTACGAGCAGGTCCAGAAGACGGCCTCAGAGCTCCAGCAGCTGATCCGCCAGAACACCCGCTGATCTCAGGGCGCCTGGCCGGCCCGGAGCGCCGCGGCTGCCTCGGCTAGCTCCCCGGCGATGATCGCCTCGCGCAGGCGCGTCATCACCCGGGCCAGGAAGGCGAGGTTGTGGAGCGTAAGCAGCCGCATCGCCGTCAGCTCCCGCGCGCGGGCCATGTAGTGCAGGTAGCCGCGCTCGTAGCCGATCGCGCAGGCCGGGCAGGGGCAGCCCTCCATCAGCGGCTCCCGCGAGCCCCGCTGGCGCGCGGTGGTCAGGTCCAGGCGCCAGCGGTTTTCCGGGTCGGGCACCAGCGCCACGCCGTGGCGACCGAGCCGCGTGGGCATCACGCAGTCGAAGCTATCGATCCCCAGCTCGACGCCGCGGACCAGGTCGTCGACCTCCCCGATCCCGAGCAGGTGGCGGGGCCGGTGCTCGTGGGGGCCGCCCAGCCGCGCCGTCGCCCAGTCGACGACCTCGTACATCTGCGCCTTGTCCTCGCCCAGCGAGCCCCCGATGGCGATCCCGTCGGCGGCCGACGCGGCGACCTCGTCGGCGCTGGCCGCCCGCAGGTCCTCGTAGACGCCGCCCTGGACGATCCCGTAGACCAGCTGCCCCGCCGGCCCCCGGGCCTCGTGCCAGTCCAGGCAGCGTCCGAGCCAGCGGTGCGAGCGCTCGGTCGAGCGCGCCGTGTAGTCGCGGTCGACGTGGAAGGGGGTGCACTCGTCGAAGACCAGGGCGATGTCCGAGCCGAGGTTGGCCTGGATCTCCATCGAGGTCTCCGGGCCCATGAAGCGCTCGCTGCCGTCGACGTAGGAGCGGTAGGTGACCCCCTCCTCCTCGATCGAGACGATCGCTCCCCCTTCCTGCCTGCCGGCCGGCCGGCGTCCCTTGATCTCGTCGGCGACGTTCCCGTGGCCCATCGAGAAGACCTGAAAGCCGCCGGAGTCGGTGATGATCGGACGCTCCCAGCGCATGAAGCGGTGAAGGCCGCCGGCCTGCGCGATCAGCTCGTCGCCCGGGGCCTGGTGGAGGTGGAAGGTGTTCCCCAGGACCATCGAGTAGCCGATCTCCTCGACCTCGGCAGGAACCAGGCCGCGAACCGTGGCCTTCGTGGCCAGCGGAACGAAGGCGGGGGTGGGCACGTCGCCGTGGGGTGTGCGCAGCACGCCGGCACGGGCGCGCGAGCCGCCGTCGCGGGCGATGATCTCGAACGGGCCGTCCACGGGCCGGATGCTACGGGGACGGCGCGGCAGGGCCGGTGGCTACTGCCGGTTGCCCAGGAAGAGCATCAGGAAGTAGAAGAGCTGCGAGAGGGCGGCCAGCGCCCCGGCGACGTAGGTCATCGCCGCGCCGCGCAGGACCCGCGACACCCCCTGGCTCTCCTCGGGGTTGGCGATCCCCAGCGTGCGCAGCTGGACCCCGGCCCGCCGGGAGGCGTCGAACTCGACGGGGAGGGTGACGATCTGGAAGAGCACGACGGCGGCGTAGAGGATCACCGCGACGAGCACCAGCTGAAGGAGCCCGAGGATGAACCCGAAGAGGAGCAGGAAGGTCCAGGTACTGGAGGCGAAGGCGGTCACCGGCCAGAGGGCCGAGCGCAGCTTCATCGGGGCGTAGGCCTGGGCGTGCTGGATGGCGTGGCCGACCTCGTGGGCAGCGACCGCGGTGGAGCTGACGGTAGCCGCGCCGTAGACCGGCTCGGAGAGGTGGACGCTGCGGGTGCGCGGGTCGTAGTGGTCGGTCATGTACCCGGGCACCGAGTGAATCGTCACCGACTGCAGGTCGTTGGCGTCGAGGATCTGGCGCGCCACCTGGGCGCCGGTGAGGCCGGTGTCCTCGGGCACCTCCGAGTAGCGGCTGAAGGTCGACTTGACCTTGTGCTGGGCCCAGAGGCCGAAGCCGAGGGGAACGATCAGGCAGAGAAACCAGAGGCCGAGGTTCATCGCTCGCAGCACTCCTCTCCGTCTCCGTCGGCCGCCGAGGGGAGAACCTGCTCCCAGCACTCGCCCAGCGCATCCTGCTCGGCGGCGGTCAGGAGGTCGAGATAGAGACGGCGCACGCCGGCGAGGTGGGTGCCCCGCGCCGCCTTAAGCTTGGCCGCCCCGGCTTCGGTGAGGACGGCGAATGAGCCGCGGGCGTCGCTGCAGCAGCTGTCGCGGGCGATCAGCCCCTCGCGCTCGAGGCGGTCGACCAGGCGGGTGGCGCCGCTGCGGCTGAGCAGCAGCCGCGAGGCCAGGTCGGACATCCGCATCCGGCCGTCCTGGGCCTCGTCGAGGTGGAGCAGGACCTCGTACGAGGTGAGCGAGATCTCGTGCTGCTCCTCGAGCTCGGCGTCCAGGGCCTTGGTGACCGCCGCGTGGACGCGAAGCATCCCGCGCCAGGCAAGCAGCTCGCGGTCGCTGAGGGGCTTCGATGATGGTTTCGAACCGGCCGTGGTCGCCATGGCTTGCCTCGCTTTCGCCGATGAAGGTAGCAGCGGTGAAGGCGGCCCCGGACGAGCTTTTAGGCCCGCTTAATCAGCGTTTCGCCGGTCATCTCCGGCGGCTGCGCGATACCCAGGAGATCGAGGACGGTCGGGGCCACGTCGGCGAGAATCCCGCCGTCGCGCAGCACGACCCCCTCCTCGGTGACGATGGCCGGGACGGGATTGAGCGAGTGGGCCGTATTGGGGCTGCCGTCCGGGTTGAGCATCTCCTCGGCGTTGCCGTGGTCGGCGGTCACCACGAGCACCCCGCCGTCGGCGCTCACCGTCTCGACGACCTCGCCCAGCGCCCGGTCGACCTCTTCGATCGCCGTTACCGCGGCCGGGATGACCCC
>CAIKSH010000051.1 GCA_903830015.1 uncultured Solirubrobacterales bacterium
CGAGCGTCGAGCGCGGGGCGCAGGGCCTGGACCTCTCCCTGATCACCGACGGCCTGCGGGCCGAGCGCGAGCAGGGCATCACGATCGACGTGGCCTATCGGTACTTCTCCACGCCGGAGCGCTCCTTCATCGTCGCCGACGCCCCAGGGCACGTCTCCTACACGCGCAACATGGTCACCGGCGCCTCGAACAGCGACGTCGCCCTGC
The DNA here is from genome assembly GCA_903830015.1 of uncultured Solirubrobacterales bacterium. Classification (GTDB taxonomy): domain Bacteria; phylum Actinomycetota; class Thermoleophilia; order Solirubrobacterales; family Solirubrobacteraceae; genus F1-60-MAGs163. Next base: position 208 of record CAIKSH010000051.1, read on the forward strand.
TGCTCGTGGAGGCGCCGACCGGCGCGGTCGAGCAGTTTCACCGCCATGCGGCAATCGTCTCGATGCTGCGGATCCCGCACCTGGTGGTGGCGGTCAACAAGATGGATCTCGTCGGCTTTGCCCGCGAGCGCTTCGAGGCCGTGGTCGCCGAGCTCTCGCCGTGGCTGGAGAAGCTGGAGATCCCCGAGGCGACCTTCATCCCGATCGACGCCCTGGGCGGCGCGAACGTGGTCGACCGCTCCGACGACCTCGGGTGGTTCTCCGGCCCGACGCTGCTCCACCACCTGGAGAACGTCGCCGTCGCCGCCGACCGGAACTTCGCCGACTACCGCTTCCCCGTCCAGGGCGTGATCCGCGGAGGCGGGGGGACACAGGCGAGCGCCCGGTCGCTGTCCGGCCAGGTGGCGGCGGGCATCATGCGTCCCGGCGACGACGTGGTAATCCTTCCCTCCGGCGAGCGCTCGTCGATCGCCTCGATCGAGACCCTCGAAGGCGAAATCGACGAGGCGTGGCCCCCGATGGCGGTCGCCGTGCGGCTGGCCGACGAGATCGACGTGGGCCGCGGGGACATGCTCTGCCAGCCCGGCAACCGCGCGACGGTGACCGACGATCTGCGGGCCCGGCTCTGCTGGATGTCCGAAGAGCCGCTGCGACCGGGCGCCCGCCTGCTCCTCAAGCACACTACGAAGACCGTGCCGGCGACGGTCACCGGCCTGGTCCACCGCATCGACGTCGGAACGCTGGAGAACGTTGAGGGGCCTGCAAGCCTCGAACTCAACGATCTGGGCGTGGTGGAGCTGGCCTGCGCCTCCCCGGTGAGCGTCGACCCCTACCGGGTGAACCGCCGGACCGGCGCCTTCATCCTCATCGACGAGGCGAGCGGGGACACCGTCGGCGCCGGGATGGTCATCGAGGCCGGCGCCGACGACCTGCGCCGCGCCGGCGGGGCGACCAACGTGGTCTGGCAGGAGCCCCGCGTCACCCGCGAGCAGCGGATCGAGCGTCTGGGCCACGCCGGCGCGACGGTCTGGCTGACCGGGCTGCCCGGCTCGGGCAAGACCACGATCGCCGCCGCGGTAGAGGAGCGCCTCGTCGCCTCCGGGCGCCCGGCCTACCTGCTCGACGGCGACAACCTGCGTCACGGGCTCAATCGCGACCTGGGCTTCAGCGATACCGAGCGGGCCGAGAACGTCCGGCGCACGGCCGAGGTGGCCCGCCTCTTTGCCGACGCAGGGTTCGTGGTGCTGGCCAGCTTCGTCTCGCCGGACGCCGAGAGCCGCCGCGTGGCCCGGGAGATCCACGAGGAGCACGGGCTGCCGTTCATCGAGGTGTTCGTCGACGCCCCGGTCGAGCTCTGCGAGGAGCGCGACCCGAAGGGCCATTACGCCCGCGCCCGGGCCGGGGAGATCACCGGCTTCACCGGGGTCGACGCGCCCTACGAGCCGCCGGCCGACCCGGAGCTGCGACTGCCCACCGGCGAGCTTGGGCCGGCCGAAGCGGCCGCCGAGCTCGAGGGGCTGATCGCCGCGCTGGCGCCCGACCCGCGCGCCTAGTCGCCGGACTCGGCGTCCCCGAAGACCTGGTAGCGGCCCAGGTCCCCGAGGCGGGTGTTGATGATCGCTTCGGCGACGACCATGCTGGCCGGGTCGGCGGCGACCCCTTCGAGGAACGAGTCACGGCCCAGAACCATTACCACTCCGTCGCTGCTGGCCTTGACGGTCGCGGTGCGCTCGGTGTCGCGGAGCATGGCGATCTCCCCGAACGATTCCCCGGGGCCCATGGTGCGCACGCTCTTGTCGTCCACGAGGGTGTCGAACTCGCCCTCGACGATCAGGAAGAACTCGTCGCCGCTCTCACCCTGCTTGACGAGCGTCTCCCCGGACTTGACCTTGCGCTCCTCCATGCGGGCGGCCAGGTCCTCCTGGACGTCGTCGTCCAGCGGGGCGAAGATCGGCACGCGGCGGACGAGGTCGAGCCGGCTGACCCCACCGGCCAGCGCCTTCTCGGTGGCCTCGAAGCCGCGCACGAACGAGTCGAGGCTCTTCATGACGCCCTGGTCGGCGGCCAGCCCGATCGAGACCACGCCGCCCACGGAGACCGCGTTGAGGTGGAGGGCAAGGCCGGCGCTCGGGAGCGAGAAGCTGTGGAAGGAGGAGGTCGGGGCGCCCAGGACGTAGAGCTTGATCGGGGGGCCGGGAAGGTTGTGGATCACCACGTTGGCCTGGCCGCGGCCGGTAACCAGCCGCATGGCCCGCTCCTTGATCGGGGCCGGGGCCTCACGGGCGACCTTGCGCACGGCCATGATGTGCTCGGGCTCGTCGGCGGCCTTGATCGCCTCGGTCGTCTCGCGCACCACCCGAACGCGGCGGACCGGGTCCTCGATATCCATCGGCAGGGGAACGACCATCGGGGCCACGCCCGGGTTGCCGCCCTCCCCCTCCTTGCGGTCCTTCTTGAGGTTTACGGGAACCCTCACGCGCAGGTCCTCGAGAGGGTGGCCGTTCTCCACCAGCCACTGCCGCAGGCCACCGGCCACGAGGCCGAGGATCACGTCGTTCATCGTCGCTCCGCTTCCCAGGCCGCGTCCGAGCAGCTTGAGCCGCTCGAGTGGGTATTCGAGCGTGTGGAGCTCCAGCGGCGAGCCGCTGCCGACGGCCAGCGGGCTCGGCGGCACCTCCTCGCGGCTCTTCTTCAGCAGGTAGGTGCCGACTTCGGCGGCGTTCTCGGCGGCCTCGCGGATCTCGGCGGGGTTGGTGATGATGGCGGCGGCGCGCTCGAGGATCGTCCCGGACTCCTCGTCCTCGTCCCCGTCTCCCGGGCCGGCGGCCGCCTTGACCTCGGCGGAGGTGGGCAGTGGGCTCGGCTCCCAGGGAGCGGGATCTTCCCGCTGGGGTTCCTCGGTGACGTCGAAGAGCAGCATGGCGAAGAGGGCGATCGAGCCCAGGCCGTCGGCCAGCGCGTGGCCCGACTTGACCATCAGCGCGGCGCCGTCATCGGTGGGCACGTACTGGACCCTCCAGAGCGGCTTGCCCTCGTCGATCGGCGTGGTCATCCACTCGGTGAGCAGCACGTCGAGCCCGTGGCGGTCAACCGGCCCGTCCGTGTTGGCCTCGACTACGTGGTAGTCGAGGTCGAAGTCCTGCGTGTCGGCCCACACAGGAAGCCCGGAGGCGCCTTCGGGCAGGTACGGGAACTGTCGGAAGCGGGGGGAGCGCCCCACGCGCTCGGCCACCAGCTCTCTAACCTCCTCGTAGGAGGGGGCGGTGCCGTCGGCCCTCGGGCCCAGGCGGCACAGGCCGATGACCAGGTGACGGATGCCGCCGCCGAGCATCGCGGCGTCGGCCGGTCCGAGGCGCTCGAGCTTTGCGTCGTCGCTCATGGCCCGCAAATCTACAATGCCCCCGGCGCACGCTGCCGGCCCGTAGACTCCCCCGTTCCCAATGAGCGCCGAGTCCCAGAAGCGTGAACTGCTCGCAGCGAGCCCACTGTTCGCCCTGTTGCCGGACGACGTACTGGCAATGATCGAGCCTCGGCTCGAGCCTTATTCGGTGGAGTCAGGGGACTGGTTGATGCGCAGGGGAGACCCCGGCGACGCCCTGTACGTGGTCGATACGGGACGGCTCGAGGTGGTGCTTGGCGAGCACGAGGGAATCGAGCCCGAAGACGACCAGGAGGTCCGCGTCCTGCGAGTGCTGGGCCGGGGCGCCACGGTCGGGGAGCTTGCCCTGGTGACCGGCGACCCGCGTTCGGCCTCGGTCAAAGCCACCCGCGACAGCACCCTCTATCGCCTCTCGTACGACGACTTCCACTCGCTCCTGGACGACAGCCCTGCCTTCGGCCACGCCCTGGTCAAGGTGCTCGGCCGGCAGCTCCAGGCCAGCGGCGGCTTTCCCGGCGACGTGCCCGCCCCCAAGACGACCGCTTTCATCCCGCTCCAGGAGGAGATAAACCTCGAGCTCCTCGCCGACATCGTGCGGCAGGCATTCGGCCCGCTGCTTGATGTGGCGGTGCTGGACCAGCACACCGCCGAGCAGGGCTCGGCCGAGGGCTGGGGCCACGCTCTCGACGCGCTCGAGCAGGAACACGACCGCGTCCTGCTCGTGGCCCAGAGCACCGATACGCCGTGGCGGCGCTTCTGCGTCAGGCAGGCCGACCGGCTGGTCTGCGTTACCCGCCCCGAGCTGCCCCCGCATGACAGGCCGATGCCGCGCCTGCGCGGCTGCGACCTCGTGCTCGTAGGGCCCGAGTACCCCGCAGGGATTGCCGACGCATGGATCGATCGCCTGAAGCCTCGCGCCCGCCACCGGGTCTGGACCACCCCGGAGTCGGTGAGGGTCCCCGACGCCGTGCGTGCCGCCCGCCGCCTGGCCGGGCGCTCGCTCGGGCTCGTGCTCGGGGGCGGCGGGGCCCGCGGCTACGCCCACCTGGGAGTGCTCGAGGTGCTGGAGGAGAACGGAATTCCCGTGGACAGGGTCGGCGGGACGAGCATGGGTGGAATCATCGCCTCGCTTTACGCCTACGGGTTGAACGCCGAGCAGAGGCGCCACGCCGCCGCGGCGATCTTCTCGCCCCGCGTGCGCCACCGCTACCAGGTCCCCCCGCGGAGCGCGCTCGCTCGCACCGACGGGGCGGAGGAGCTCCTCGGGAAGGTCTTCGGGGACGCGATGATCGAAACCCTCCCGATCGACCTCTATACCGTTGCCGCCGACATGGTCGACGCCGAGATGGTCGTGCAGCGCCGCGGCCGCGTCGCCGATGCTGCAATGTCCACGGCCAGGATCCCGGCGATGCTCCCGCCTGGGCGCTCGGACGGCATGCTGCTCGTCGACGGAGGCCTGATCCGGAACCTTCCGGTGGGCGTGATGGCCGATATGGAAGAGGGACCGGTAGTCGCCATCGATGTCGGGGGGCGGTTCGAACCGGAGATAGAAGACGACGGGCTCCCCGGCTTGCCGGGAGTGGGCGAGACGCTGATGCGCTCGGTCCTCCTGGGCTCTGCGGCGTCCGGGGACAAGGTTGTCGGGCGCGCCGACCTGCTGATTGAGCCCGAGGTTTCCAGCATCAAGATGCTCGCTTTTCACGAGATCGACAAGGCGGTCGAGATCGGGCGCCGGGCCGCCGAGGAGAACCTCGACGCGATCAGGGAGCTGGTCGCTCACCAATAAGGCGAAGCAGGGCCTGCGGGACCTCCTCGTTGGCATCCGGACCCTTCATGAAGAAGGCGTCGGAGCCGGCCTCGCGGGCCATCCCGAAGAGTTCGTTTCCTCCCGAGGCCGACCAGACCACCACCGGGGTGCCGGCCAGCGACGAGTCGGCCCGCATGGCCCGGACCAGTTCGAATCCGTCCATCCCGGGCATCTCGAAGTCGGTAAGGACGGCGTCGATTCCGCCGCCCTGGAGCCGGGCGAGGGCCACGGCCCCATCGGGTGCGGTCTCAACCAGGTAGCCGGCGGCGACGAGAAGCCGTCGTCCGCGCTCGAGCTGGGTCTCGGAGTCGTCGACCAGAAGAACTCGCGGCGGCGGCGGAAGCTCCGCCACGAGGGCCCGGGCATCGATTATCCGGAGCACCTCGCCGTCGGGCAGGATCGCCGCGCTGCGAACCATCTCCACCTCGGGCAGCGGGGCGGGGAGGGGCATCGTGTTGAGTCGCAGCACCGAGCGGACCGACTCGACCGGTAGCGCAATGCGCCGCATCTCGTGAGCGACGACGATGGCGAAGGCAGGCTTCCCGTGGCCTTCGGGGGCAAGCGAGCCCATCGTCTCCTCGCCGGCCAGCGGCACGCGGCGGCTCTCGACCTGCAGCTCCTGGGCGCCGTCTTCCTCCAGGCGGACGATCCGGTCGGCATCGGAGAGGGCGATCCCCAGTGGGTAGCCGCCGAGCTCGGCGATGATGCATTCCGTAGCGGCGATAGCCAGTGGCGCGTGGAGGGTGACCGCGGTGCCCGAGCCCGGGACGCTGGTTATGTCGACGCTGCCCTGCAGGGCCGCGAGCCCCTCGAATACGGCGTCGAGGCCAACGCCGCGCCCGGAGATTTCGCTGACCGTCTCGCGCGTGCTGAATGCCGGGCGCAGCACGAAGCGGATGATCTCCCCGTAATCCATCTGGGCCGCTTCGGCCGCGTCGACCAGGCCGGCCTGGACCGCCTTGGCGCGGACGGCGTCGCCGTCGATTCCGGAGCCGTCGTCCGCTACCTCGATTGCGAGCTGTGAGCCGCCGGCGCGAGCAGTCACCGAGAGGGTCCCGGTCTCCGGTTTCCCCGCCGCCGCACGCATGGCCGGTGCTTCGATGCCGTGGTCGATCGCGTTGCGCACGAGGTGAACGAGGGCGGGGCGAACCACCTCGAGAACCGCGCGGTCAACGTCGATCTCTCCGCCCGAGACCTTCAGCTCCACGTCGCGCCCGAGGTCACGGGCCAGGTCGCGAACGGCGCGGGGGAGCGGGTCGAAGGCCAGCGACAGGGGCACCGTGCGGGCCTGGTTTACGTCGTCGGAGAGTTCCCGGGCTGCCCGCTGGAGCTGGCTCAGGGGTCCCTGTGTCACCTCGCGTATGGCGCCGGCACGGGCGTCATGTTCGTGCGCGGCCAGGTCGGCGGCCTCGGCCTCACCGGTTATTACACCGGTGGCGTGCTCGACGCTGACCC
>CAIKSH010000052.1 GCA_903830015.1 uncultured Solirubrobacterales bacterium
CAAGGCGCTCTTTGAGCTCGAGGTGCCGGAGATCGCCGACGGGCTCGTCGAGGTAGCCAATGTCGCGCGTGAGCCCGGCTACCGGTCCAAGATCGCCGTCGTCTCCTACGCCGACGGCGTCGATCCGGTGGGCGCCTGCGTCGGCCCCCGCGGTTCACGCGTGCGGATGGTCGTCTCCGAGCTGCGCGGCGAGAAGATCGACATCATTCCGTACAACGACGAGCCGGCCCGGTTCGTGGCCAAGGCGCTCTCGCCGGCCCGCGTGCGGGAGGTCCTCGTCGACGACGAGGCGCGGCAGGCGACGGTCATCGTTCCCGATGACCAGCTCGCGCTGGCGATCGGGCGCGAGGGGCAGAACGCGCGCCTGGCCGCCCGTCTCACCGGATGGAGGATCGACATCCGCTCGGAGACCGAGTTCGCCAGCGAAGGCGGCGGAGAGGGTGGCGAGGTCGAAGAGGTGGGCGGCCGCTGCCTGGCCGTGCTCTCCAACGGCCGGCGCTGCCCGAACGCGGCCCTGCCGGGGACCTCATACTGCGGCCTTCCGGCCCATGTGGCACTGAGCCGTTTCCAGGGCAACTCGGTTGCCCTGGTGGCTGAGCTCTCCGAGGCCGAGGTCGAGGAGTTCGCCTCCGAGGATTTCGACGAGGCCAAGTACGCCGACCGCATCGCCGAGATCGAGACACGCGTCACCGCCGAGCTCGAGGCGGCCGAAGCCCAGCGACTGGCGGAGGAGCAGGCCGCAGCCGAGGCCGAGGCCGTAGCGGCCGCCCAGGCAGCTGCGGAGGCCGAGGCCGGTGAGGCCGAAGGCGACGATTCCGCGGATGGCGCACCGGCTGACGGGGAGGCTGCCGCCAGCGAAGAGGCTCCTGCCGAGGAAGCAGAGGAGGCTCCGGCCGAGGAAGAAAGTGATGAGGCTCCGGCGGAGGATGCAGAGGAGGCCCCGGCCGAGGAAGAGGCTCCAGCCGAGGAGCCTGCCGCCGAGGGCGATGGCGAGGCCAGCCAACCCACCTAGGATTCAGACGACGAAGTGGCCAACAAGCGCGTACACGAGATAGCCAAGGAGCAGAACCTCTCGAGCAAGGAGGTCCTCGAGGCGCTGGTCGCCGCCGGCTACGAGGTGACCGCCGCCGCTTCGAGCATCGACGAGGACGTGGCGCTCAAGGTCCTCAAGGGCGAGGCGCCGACCGCGGCCCGGCCCGCGGCCAAGGCCGCCCCGGCGGCAGCCCCTCCGGCCCCGAGGCCAAGAGCTCCGGCCCCCAAGGCGCCCACCGAGGCTCCGGCGGAATCGGACCAGCGCGTGTTCGAGCCCGATGCGCCGGCCCCGTCCAGCCCATCCGGCTCCGGCGGGCGCAAGGAGCCCTCGCTGCCCCCGGCACCCAAGCCGAAGGCATCGGGAAGCGTCTCCGAGCAGCCGCCGCCCAGGCCCAAGGCCAAGGCAGAGCCGGCCGAGGAGAAGGCGCCGCCGGCCCCCGAGGCCAAGGCTCCGGCCAAGGAGCCGCCCGGCCAGGAGGCCGGTAAGCGCGGCCCGAAGATCATCGCGCAGCCCGAGAAGCCCAAGCGCCAGGAGGGGCCGAAGCCCGGCGCCCTTCCGGGCGGCAAGCGCCGCGTCGTCATCGACTCCCAGGCTTCCCGGCGGCCCGGCGGCCCGCCGCCCCCCGGCGGCTTTCCGCAGCGCCGGCCGCGGCGTCGCGGGCGCCGGCGGCTCGACGACACGCCGCTGGAGCCCCTCGATACGTCGGCCCAGAGCGCCACCGACGTCATTCGCGTCAACTCCGGCTCGACCGTCAAGGACGTGGCCGAGTACCTCGGGGTGCCTGTTCCCGACGTGATCAAGGAGCTGATGGGGATGGGCGAGATGGCGACCCTCACCCAGACGCTCTCCGACGAGGCGATCCTCGTCCTGGCCGAAGCCTTCAAGAAGGAGGTTGAGATCGTCTCGGCCGCAGAGGAGGCCGCCGAGGAGATCGTCTTCGACGATTCAGAGGCTGAACTTGTCGAGCGGCCACCGGTGATCACCGTCATGGGCCACGTCGACCACGGCAAGACCTCGCTCCTGGACGCCATCCGCGAAACCGAGGTCGTAGCCGGCGAGGCGGGCGGGATAACCCAGCACATCGGCGCCTACCAGGTCCATCACGACGATCACTCGATCACTTTCCTGGACACGCCGGGCCACGAGGCCTTCACCGCGATGCGTGCCCGGGGCGCCCAGGTAACCGACGTCGCGGTGATCGTCGTGGCCGCAGACGACGGTCCCAAGCCGCAGACCGACGAGGCGATCGACCACGCGCGCGCGGCCGGCGTGCCGATCGTCGTCGCGGTCAACAAGATCGACAAGGAGGGCGCCGACCCGACCCGGGTGCGGACCGAGATGACCGAGCGCAAGCTCCAGCCGGCCGAGTGGGGAGGGGACACCGAGTACGTCGACGTCTCGGCCCGTTCGGGCGAGGGGATCGAGAGCCTGCTCGAGACGCTGCTCGTGGTCGCCGACCTGGCCGACCTCAAGGCCAACCCCGACGCCCGCGCCAGCGGCGTGATCGTCGAGTCACGGCTCGATCCGGGCCGCGGCCCGGTGGTCACCGTCCTGGTCCAGCGCGGGACCATGCACGTTGGCGACCCACTCGTCGCCGGGGCACACTGGGGCAAGGTCCGGGCGATGCACGACTACAACGGCCGTGACTGCGCCTCGGCCGGCCCGGGAGACCCCGTCGAAGTTCTCGGATTCGACGGTGTGCCCGACGCCGGCGAATTCGTGGTCGTCACCGAGGACGACCGCACCGCCCGCCAGCAGGCCGAAGAGCGGGCGACCCGGCTAAAGAACGAGGCCCAGGCCCGTCGCTCGGGCCGGAAGGTCTCCTTCGACGACCTGTTCACCGAGATCAGCGAGGGCGAGCTCAAGGATCTCAACCTCGTGCTCAAGGCCGACGTCTCGGGCTCGCTGGAGGCCTTCGAGGATGAGATCGCCAAGCTTCCCCAGAAGGAGGTGGCGGTCAACATCATCCACCGAGGCGTCGGGGGCATCAACGAGTCCGACGTGATGCTCGCCGCTGCTTCCGACGCGGTGATCCTCGGCTTCAACGTGAGGCCGGTCGGCGACGCACGCTCCGCCGCCGAGGGCGAGGGCGTCGAGATCCGCACCTACTCGGTTATCTACAACGCCCTGGACGACCTGCGCGGCGCGATGACCGGCATGCTCGAGCCCGAGGAGGTCGAGGTCGACGTTGGCGCTGCCGAGGTGCTCCAGACCTTCAAGGCCTCACGGGTCGGAACGATCGCCGGCTGCAAGGTGACCTCGGGCAAGATCGTCCGTAACGCGCGGGCCCGGGTGATCCGCGACGGCTCGGTGATCTACGAGAGCAAGATCGACAGCCTCAAGCGCTTCAAGGACGATGCCCGCGAGGTGACCGAAGGAATGGAGTGCGGGCTCACCGTGGAGAACTTCCAGGACGTCAAGGAAGGCGACGTAATCGAGGTGTTCGACACCCGCGAAGTTGAGCGTGAGCTGAGCTGAGGCCGCGACCGACCACCGGACGGAGAGCGTGGCAGGACCGATGAGCCACCGCATGCGCAGGGTTGACGAGGTGATCCGGCAGGTCGTGGCCGAGACGGTGATTACGTACATCAGCGACCCGCGGGTAGGGTTCGTGACTATCACCGACGTCAGAACCAGCCCGGACCTCAGCCACAGCGAGGTCTTCGTGAGCGTCATGGGCGACCCGGAGGCCCAGGCGGCCGCCATCGAGGGCCTCGAGTCGGCCCACGGGCGCATCCAGGCCGAGATCGGGCGGCAGATGAGCATGAAGCGCACCCCGACCCTCAGCTTCCAGCTCGACGAGACGGCAGCCTCGGCCGAGCGGGTCGAAGAGATCCTCAGGGGAGCCGAACCCGAGGGCGGAGGCCAGGAGCGGTGAGCGGCGCCGGGATGGCGACCGGCAGGGCAGAGGCCCTTTCGGCTCTCACTACAGGGGACCGCTTCGTGCTGGCCACGCACGAGCACCCCGATGGTGACGCGATCGGTTCGCTCCTCGCGCTGGGGTGGCTGCTCGAGTCGCTCGGCAAGGAGGTCGTCGTCCACGTCGGGCCCGACGACCTGCCGCTTCCCTACGAATACGACTGGCTCGACGTGTCGGGAGTCCAGACCGAGATCCCCGACGACCTCGACGCCCGGACGGTCGTCCTGCTCGACTGCGGCAACGCCGAGCGCTGCTCGCTGGTCAAGGCAGATGACCTGCCGGCAGACCTGGTGAACATCGACCACCACCACGACAACACGCTCTTCGGCTCTGTCAACTTCGTCGACAGCGACGCGTCGTGCACCGCCGAAATCGTCTGGGAGCTCGCCGAAGAGATGGGCGCCACGCTGGACCGACCGGTCGCCGAGGCGCTCTACGTGGGCCTGGTAACCGACACCGGCCGCTTCATGTACTCCAACACCGACGCCCAGTCACACCGGATGGCGACGGAGCTGCTGGAGACCGGGATCGACCACAACCTCATCTACCGCCGTATCTACGAGCGGCTGCCCGATCCCAAGCTGAAGCTCTTCGCCCGGGGGCTCAGCGCCGTCCAGCGACCCCTTGACGGTGCGCTAACCGTCTCCGTCCTGACCTCCGCCGATTTCGCCGAGACCGGAGCGAGCGCCGACCACACCGAGGGAATCGTCGACTTCCTGCGGGCCGTCGACGGCACCCGGGCCGCGGCCCTGGTACGCGAACTCGGCGAGCAGGCGCCCGGGGAGTGGCGGGTCTCGCTGCGCTCAAGCGACGGAACGGTCGACGTATCGAAGATTGCGCGCGAGGGAGGGGGCGGAGGCCACCCGGCGGCGGCCGGTTTCCGCACGACGCTCGCCCCCGACGAGCTGCTGGCCTTCCTCCGTGACCAGGTCGCCGAGCAGCTCTAGCGCCCCGGACGGGGTCGTACTCATCGACAAGCCGGCGGGGCTCTCCTCGCGGCGCGCCGCCGCCGATGCCGCTGCCCGCCTGGGCGCCGCGAAGTTCGGCCACGCCGGCACCCTCGATCCGTTCGCCACCGGGCTGCTCGTGGTCCTGCTCGGACGTGCCTGCCGCACCCAGGACTGGTTCACCACGCTTCCCAAGGCCTACGACGCTACGGCGCGCTTTGGCGCCGTATCGACCACCGGTGATCCCGAGGGGGAGATATCCGAGACCGGGAGCGAAATCCCCGAGCCGCTCGTCCTGCCGACAGGGACGGTCCGGCAGCGGCCGCCGGCCTACAGCGCCGTCCACGTTGACGGGCGGCGCGCCTACCAGCGGGCCAGGGCAGGCGAGGAGTTCGAGCTTCCCGAGCGGGAGGTCGAGGTCTACGAGTTCCGGGAGACCGGCCGCTCGGGTAACGACGTAGGGCTGCACATCCGCTGCAGCTCCGGTACCTACGTTCGGTCACTGGTATCCGACCTCGGGGATGCCTACACCGCGCGCCTTTGCCGCACGGCGGTCGGTCCGTTCAAGCTGGACGAGGCAGATCCCCAGCGGGTGATCCCGATCGGCTCGGCCCTTACGTTCCTGCCTACGTTGCAGCTCTCCCGCGAGGAGGCCACCCGGGCCGGCCACGGGCAAGCCGTCGAAGCCGGCGGCCGGGTGGAGCCTCCCAGCTGGTCGGGAGCGCCCGGGGGGGCCGGTGCGATCCTGCTCCTCGAGGGCAGCGACGCGGTGGCGATCGCTGCCCGAGGTGAAGGCGAAGCGCTCAAGCCCGTCGTAGGCTTCCGCGGGTGAAGGTAACTGCCCTCCAAGACTCCGAGTCCCGTCCCCGGACGGTGGCTATCGGCACCTTCGACGGCGTGCACGCCGGCCACCGGGCGGTGATCGGCACCGCGGACACCGTCCTCACCTTCGATCCACACCCGCTCGAGGTGCTCGCTCCCGACCGCGCCCCCATGCTCCTCACCACCACCGCCCGCAAGGCCGAGCTGCTCGGGGCGGCCAACGTCGAAGAGATGGTTGTCATCCCCTTTGACGAGCGCTTTGCCTCGCAGGAGCCGCAGGAATTCATTGACGAGGTGCTCGTCGGCCAGGTCGGCGCCGATGTCGTGCGCGTCGGGGAGAACTTCCGGTTCGGCCGCAATGCCGCCGGCGATGCCGGCCTGCTGGCCGCCCAGGACGCCTTTGAAACCGAGGTCGTAGGGCTGCTCGAGCGCGACGGCCGGGTAGTCAGCTCGTCGTGGATCCGAGAGCTCGTGGCCGAGGGCGCCGTCGAGCAGGCCGCGGGCCTGCTCGAATCGAGCTTCGAGCTTTCCGGTCCAGTCATACAAGGTGAGCAGCGCGGGCGCGAGCTCGGTTACCCGACGGCGAACCTCGAGCCCCCGGAGCGCCACTGCCTTCCCGCCTTCGGCGTCTACGCCGCGGAGGCGGTGCTGCCCGACGGGAGGACAGTTCCCTCGGCGGTGAGCATCGGCAGCCGGCCAACCTTCGACAGCGAGCTCGGCGACCTCGTCGAGGCCTACCTGCTCGACTTCGACGAGGACCTCTACGGGCAGGAGCTGAGGATCCGCTTCCGTCGCCGGCTGCGGCCGGAGCTTGAATTCGACGGCGCGCCGGCGCTGATCGAGCAGATGGCCCTCGACGTCGAAGAGGCCCGTTCAGTGCTGGCCGGCGACTAGCCCCGGCTGCTACCGTCCCTCGCCGATGAGCACGCTCACCCCGGAAAAGACGGCGGAGATTGCCCAGCGGTTCGGCGGCAGCGCCACCAATACCGGTGACGCCCGCGTCCAGATTGCCCTGCTCACGCAGCGGATCGAGGACCTGACCGCCCACCTTCGCGATCACGCCAAGGACCACGCCTCGCGTCGGGGGCTGCTGATGCTCGTCGGTCGCCGGCGCCGCCTGCTCGACTACCTGCAGGCAAAGGACATCGACGCCTACCGTGCGCTGGTCTCCGAGCTCGGGCTGCGTAAGTGACCGTCATCCCCGCCGGCAGCGAGGTTCCGCCGTTCACGCTCAAGCGTGAGGACGGGAGCGAGTTCACCGAGGCCGACCTGCAGGGAACGACGACCGTCCTGGTCTTCTACCCGTTCGCCTTCAGCCCGGTATGCACCGACCAGCTCCAGATCTACAACGAGGCGCTCCCGGAGATCACCGCCAGCGACGCGGTCATCTACGGCGTTTCGACCGACCCGTCGTTCTCGCAGTCGGCTTTCCGCGAGAAGCTCGGCGTCGAGATTCCGCAGCTTTCCGACTTCGAGCCCAAGGGTGAGGCCTGCCGTGTCTTCGGTGCCTTCTTCGAGCCCGGTGGCATGAGCAACCGGGCGCTCGTGATCGTCGGGCCCGACGGCCGCGTGGCCTGGAGCTACCTGGCCGACACTCCCGGGGACCTGCCCGGCGTAAACCTGATCTTCGACGGCCTTCAGGCCGTCTGAAGCTCGCCGGCCCGCGCAGCGATGTCGGCGGCCACGAGCGGGCCGATCACTTCGGCCCGGTAGTCGAAGATCTCGGCCACGTCACGGCCGACGAAGAGCCGGTGGGCGAGCTCCCCGGCGGGGCCGTAGCCGACCGAATAGCGCACGACGTCGGTCATCAGCGTCCGCTGGCCGGGGAGTGGCTCGAACTCGTGGGTGTGGTGCCAGAGGCGGTAGGGGCCGCTGAGCTGGCGGTCGACGAAGCGGGTGGAAGGCTGCCACTCCTCGATCCGCGTCTTCCAGCGGACCGGCATGCCGTGAACGCGCAGCCGGTACTCGATCAGCGCACCGGTGTGCATGTCGATCGGCCGCGGTGTGATGACGCGAAACCGGAGTAGGGGCGGGGTTATCGCCTCGAGGTTGTAGGCGTCGGCGAAGAATGGGAAAACCTCCTCGGGCGTCCCTTCCAGCTCCTGGGAGCGCTTGAGCGTGTGCACCTTCATCGTCACGGTTACGGGCCGGGGCCGCCGCCGGACTAACCTGCCCGGAATGCGGGACCTGAGCAGCGCGCCGCCACCCGATCCCGGGCCGGGCGACCATCGGCGCGGTTCGGGGGCGGGGGAGCCCATAGTCATGTACGCCGACTTCACCTGCCCGCAGTGCGCGCTGGCCGCACTCGAGCTGAGAGAGGCGCAGGCGCAGACGGTCTTCCGCCACATGGCCATCGCCAGCCGTCACCGGCGGGCCGTGCCCCTTGCCCAGGCAGCCGAAGCGGCCGGCGCCCAGGGGCGATTCTGGGAGTTTCACGACTCGCTCTACGAGGATCAGGGGCGCCTCGACGACCCGCATCTCTGGGAGCGCTGCCGCGCGCTGGGCATTGACGTGGAGCGGTTCGAGGCCGACCGCCGGGCACCCCAGGTCGCGGAGAAGGTCCGCGAACAGACCGCCGCCGCCCTCCGGGCCGGGGCCACCGGTACGCCTTCCTTCCTGGTCGGCGGCTCCCTCACCGCCGAGCTCCCGTCCGCCCCTGGCGGCTGAAGCTTCCCGCCGCGCCAGCCGCCAGCGGCTAGGATCCTCTCATCGGATACCGAAAGTGATTTAGACCCATGGGCTGCAGGATCCGTAGGCGGCCCTGAAGCGAGGTACGAAAAAAGATGAGTTCTGAAGCTGTGACCACGGTCTCGACCGAGATCGGCGGCAGCGATATTTCCTTTGAGACCGGTCGCATGGCCAAGCAGGCCGGCGGCGCCGTAGTCGTCCGCCAGGGCGACACGATGGTGCTCTGCACTGCCACGGTGGGCAACCTGCGCGATGTCGACTTCCTCCCGCTGACGGTGGACGTCGAAGAGCGCATGTACGCCGCCGGCAAGATCCCCGGCTCCTTCTTCAAACGCGAAGGCCGTTCGGGGGAGAAGGGGACCCTGACCGCCCGCATGATCGACCGGCCGATCCGGCCGCTCTTCCCCAAGGGCTGGCATTACGAGACCCAGCTGGTGGCCATGCCGCTGAGCGTCGATCACGTCCACCCTTACGACATCCTCGCGATGAACGGCGCCTCCGCGGCGCTGATGATCTCCCCGGTGCCACTGCCGACTCCGGTCGGCGCTGTCCGAATCGGGAAGGTCGATGGCAGCTTCGTGATCAACCCCGAGGAAGAGAGTCTCCTTGAGGGATGCGAGCTGGACCTGGTTGTCGCCGGAACCGACGAAGCCATCCTGATGGTTGAGGCCGGTGCCAGCGAGATCACCGAGGCCGAGGTGCTCGACGCCCTAGACATCGCCCACGCCGAGATCAAGAAGCTCTGCGCCCTGCAGCGCGAGCTGGCTGAGAAGGCCGGGAAGGAGAAGCTGGTCATCGAGGCGCCGCCGAGCGTCGACGACCTGGTCGACCAGATCAAGGCTTCGCACGGGTCCGATCTCGACGCCGCCACCCAGGTGGAGGACAAGCTCGAGCGCCAGGACGCCACCGCTGCGGTAGAGGAAGCGGTCATTGCCCAGTACGCCGGGCCGGAGGAGGCCGAGGATTACGCCGAGAAGCGTGCCGCGGCCGCCAGTGCCTTCGCCAAGCTCGAGAAGTCGGTTATCCGCACGCGGATCGCCGTCGACAAGAAGCGCCCGGACGGCCGCAGCGCCGACGAGATCCGGCCGATTTCGATCGAGGTCGGCGTCGCCCCGCGCACCCACGGCTCTGCGCTCTTCACCAGGGGCCAGACGCAGGCGCTCTCGGTGGCTTCGCTGGGCACCCTCAAGGAGGAGATGCGGCTCGACACCCTCGGGCTCGAGAAGCAGCGCTTCTACTGGCACCACTACAACTTCCCGCCGTTCTCGGTGGGCGAGGCCGGGTTCATGCGCGGCCCCAAGCGCCGGGATATCGGCCACGGAGCCCTCGCCGAGCGGGCGCTGGTTCCCGTCGTGCCGAGCACCGAGGACTTCCCGTACACGATCCGCGTGGTCTCGGACATCCTCGAGTCCAACGGTTCGTCGTCGATGGCCTCGGTCTGCGGCTCTTCACTGTCGCTGATGGATGCCGGCGTACCGATCAAGGCCGCCGTGGCGGGTATCGCCATGGGCCTGATCAAGGAGGGCGACGACTACATCGTCCTGACCGACATCGCCGGCGTGGAAGACCACCTCGGCGACATGGACTTCAAGGTCGCCGGCACCAGCGAGGGAATCACCGCGCTGCAGATGGACATCAAGATCACCGGCGTGACCTTCGACATCCTGCGCGACGCGCTCTCCCAGGCCCGCGATGCACGGCTGAACATCCTCGGTCAGATGAACGACGTGATCTCCGGACCCAACGAAGAGATGTCGCCCTACGCCCCGCGGATCATGCAGCTTCAGATCGACCCATCGCAGATCGGACTGCTGATCGGCAAGGGCGGCGAGACCATCCGCGGCCTGGCCGAGGAGTTCGAGTCCCAGATCGACGTAAACGACGACGGCCAGGTGCTGATCTACTCGTCCAACGGCGAGCTCGGTGAGGCCCTGAAGGACCGGATCGAATCGATGATGAAGGAGATCGAGGTCGGTGACGAGTTCACCGGCAAGGTGGTCAAGACGACCACCTTCGGCGCCTTCATCGAGCTCACCAAGGGCACCGACGGGCTGCTGCACATCTCGAACGTGTTGCCCGGCGAGAGGGTGGAGAACGTTGAAGACGTCCTCAGCCGGGGTGACGAGATCGAGGTGCGGGTCTTCGAAGTCGATCGCGAGCGCGGCCGGATCGGCCTGCGCCGCGCCGAGGACCCCTCGGTGGCCGGCAAGAGCGCCGAGGAACTTGCCGCCGCAGCCGCATCCGGCAACGGCGGCGGCTCCCGTGAACGCCGTGGCGGAGATCGCGGGGGGCGCTCGCGCCGTCCGCGCCACCGTCGCGGCGAAGACCGTGACTAGCGCGAACGGGTAGATGGCCGACACGATCAAGGTCGCGGTCGCCGGGTCGGAGGGGCGGATGGGCTCCACCGTCTGCGCGGCCGTGGAAGCGGCCCCCGACATGGAGCTCGTCGGCCGTGCCGACCCCTCGGCAGGCACCGGACTGGAGGAGGCACTCGCCGGGGCCGACGTGCTCGTCGACTTCACCGTCCCGGACAGCGCGGTCGAAAACGCCCGTGCCGCGGCGTCGGCCGGCGTGGACGTGGTAATCGGCACGACCGGGTTCAACCCGGCCGAGCTTGAGGGGATCGAGGGAGCAAAGATCCTCGTGGCCCCGAACTTCGCCATCGGTGCCGTGCTGATGATGAAGTTCGCCGAGGAGGCCGCTTCGAGCTTCCCGAGCGCCGAGATCGTCGAGCTGCACCACGAGAAGAAGGTCGACGCCCCGAGCGGCACCGCCGCCCTGACCGCTGAGCGCATGGAGAACGGCCTGGGAGGCAGGCCGCAGATCCACTCGGTACGCCTCCCCGGCGTCGTCGCCAGCCAGGAGGTCATCCTTGGGGGACCGGGGGAGACCCTCACCATCCGCCACGACACGATCGACCGCGAGTGCTTCATGCCCGGCGTTCTCCTGGCCATCCGGAAGGTCGGCGGCCTCGAGCGCTCCCCGGTGGTCGGCCTGGAGAACCTCCTGTGACAGGCCGCCGGCCCGCAGGAACCCGGGATACGCTGAGAACGTGTCGCTAGGGGCGATCATCACGGCGGTTGTCACGCCGCTGCAGCCGGACGGCGCCGTCGACGAGAGCGGCTTCGTCGAGCTTCTCGGTTACTGCGCCGAGCACGGCAGCGACGGCTTCGTGATCTGCGGGACCACCGGCGAAGCACCGACGCTCACCACCGACGAGCACCTGCGGCTGATCGAACTCGCGGTTGCCGAAAGGCCCGCGGGCACGACGATCATCGCCGGGACCGGCTCCAACGACACCGCCCACGCGGTGGAGATGACCTCGCGGGCCGCGGCGTCGGGCGCCGACGCGATCCTCTCGGTCACGCCTTACTACAACCGTCCTAACCGGGCCGGCGTGCGCGCCCACTACGAAGCGGTTGCCGCGGCCAGCGACCTGCCGATCGTCCTCTACAACATCCCCAGCCGCACCGGCCTGGACCTGCCCAACGACCAGCTGGCCGAGCTGGCCCAGATCGAGACCGTCCGCTTCGTCAAGCAGGCCAATCCGGACAACCTCGCCCCGGTCGATGGCCTGGGCATCTACGCCGGCAACGACGACATGCTGGCCGACGTGCTCGATCTTGGCGGCGAAGGCGGAATTCTCGTCGCCAGCCACCTGGTCGGGCCCCAGATGCGCCGCATGGTCGACAGCCCCGACGAGCGGGCCCGGATCGACGCCACGCTTCGACCGTTTTTCGACGCGCTCGGCGTGACCACCAACCCGATCCCCATCAAGGCCGCGCTGTCCATGATGGGGCTGCCGGCCGGCCCGCTGCGGCTTCCGCTGGTCGAAGCGACCCCGGACGAGCGCCGGGTAATCGCCGACGCAATGGCGGCCGTCGGCCTCGAGCCCGCCTCCTGATGGCCAAGCCGAAGATGCGGATCCTGCCGCTGGGCGGCCTGGGGGAGATCGGGAAGAACATGACCGTCCTCGAGTACGACGGCCGGATCCTGGTCGTCGACTGCGGGGTGAGGTTTCCCACTGCGGAGATGGTCGGCATCGACCTCGTCCTGCCCGATTTCGGTTACCTGCGTGGCCGGATCGACGACATCGAGGGCATCGTGATCACCCACGGCCACGAGGACCACATCGGCGGCCTGCCGTGGATGCTGCGCGAGCTCGGCGAGGGAGCCGACCTTCCTCCCGTTTTCGGGGCGCCGCTGACCATGGCCATGGCGCGCTCCAAGCTCGACGAGCACAAGATCCGCGAGATCGAAATCGAGGACGTCGGCCCAGGCGAGGTCCTCGAGCTCGGGCCGTTCGACGTCGAGCTGATCGGAATGACCCACTCGATTCCCGACGCCACTGCCGTAGCGGTCACCACCGACGCCGGGACGGTGCTGATCACCGGCGACTACAAGTTCGACCAGACCCCGGTCGACGGCCGCACCGCCGACCTGGCCCGTCTGGCCCGGCTCGGTGACGAGGGGCTGCTCGTCCTCTTCGGTGACTCGACCAACGCCGACCGCGACGGCTACTCCGACAGCGAAGCCGGCGTCGGCCCGCACCTGGAGGCCGCCTTCCACGGCTGCAAGGGCCGGATAATCGTTACCTCGTTCGCCTCCAACATCCACCGCGTGCAGCAGGTGGTCGACGCGGCGCAGGCCGAGGGACGCAAGGTCTGCCTGGTCGGGCGATCGATGCGCAAGAACGTCAACATCGGCCGCTCGCTCGGGCACATCGACATCCCGGAGTCGATCCTCGTCAAGCCCCGCGACCTCGACAATCTTCGCGACGACGAGATCGTGATCATCAGCACCGGCTCCCAGGGCGAGCCGCTGAGTGCGCTGCGGCGCATGGCCTTCGGCGACCATCGCGAGGTGGAGCTGAAGAAGGGCGACACCGTCGTCTTCAGCGCCACGCCGGTTCCCGGCAACGAGAGGGCGGTCAACGAGACGATCGACCGCCTCTATCAACTGGGCTGCGACGTCATAACGCCGCGCGACGCCCCGATCCACGCCTCCGGCCACGGCTACCGGGAAGAGCTGAAGCTGATGCTCAACCTCACCCGGCCGCAGTACGTCATGCCGGCCCACGGCGACACGCAGCGCCTCGAGCTTCACGGCGAGCTCGCCGAGGCCGTTGGGATCGAGCCCGAGCGGATCTTCCTCGGCCGCAACGGGCTGCCGCTCGAGGTCGGGCCCGACGGAGCGGCGTTCGGTGAGGACGTGGACGCCGGGATGATCTTCGTGGACGGCGTCGAGCTCGGCGACCCCAACGATGCCGCCCTGCGCGACCGGAAGATGCTCAGCGGCGACGGAATCTTCATCGTCGTCGCCACGATCTCCGAAGCGGACGGCCAGCCGGTGGCCGATCCGGAGATCATCTTCCGCGGCGTGCCGTTCCCCGACGAGGCCGAGAAGCTGCTCGACGAGCTGGATCGTGAGGTCGAGAGGACACTGAAGCGCGCGGCCAAGGAGGGCAATCGCGAGCCCGACGTGATCCAGCGGATGCTCCACGACGACCTGGCCGAGCTGGTCTACAAGCGCCTGCGCCGGCGCCCGATGGTGCTGCCGGTGGTTATTGAGGTCTGACGCTCTCCTGGGGCGAGACCGGCTCAGACGGGTCGGGTGCGCCCGGAGTGGCCGCCGGCAGCTCGACGACGAACCGGCTTCCGGGAGCGGCGTCGGCGAGCGTCACCGATCCGCCGTGACCCTCGGCTACGGCCCGCACGATGGCCAGGCCCAGCCCCGTGGAGCGGCCGCTGTCGCCTCCCTGGCGAACGAAGCGGTCGAAGATGCGCTTGCGCTGGTCGGCCGGGATGCCCGGGCCGTCATCCTCGACCACGACGCGCACCCGGGCGCCGTCCCGTTCTACGCGGACCGTGATCCGGGTGCCGGCCGGGGTGTGCAGGGTCGCGTTCTCGACGAGGTTGAGCACGACCCGGTGCAGCTCGTCGGAGTCACCTGAGACCTCGATCCCGGACGGCGCATCGACCGTCAGCTCATGACCGCTGGCGAGCGATCCCGCTTCGGCAGCCGCCTCGGCGGCCACCTTCCCCATGTCGACCCGCGAGCGGACCGGCTCGCTGCCCGCGTCACTTCGAGCCAAGAGAAGCAGGTCGGCGACGATCCGCCGCATCCGCCGGGTGCTCCGCAGCGCTGCTTCGGCGGCGTCGCGGTCATCGCCCTCCAGCTCACCCGAAAGGAGCTCCAGATTGGCCAGGACGCTGGTGAGCGGGGTGCGGAGCTCGTGGGAGGCATCGGCCACGAACTCCCTCTGGCGCTCGAGGGCTGCCTCGATCTGCTTCTGCGAGCTCTCCAGCGACTCGAGCATCTCGTCGAAGGTCCGGGCGAGCTCGGCAACCTCGTCGTCGTTGGGCGGCTGGGGGACCCTGAGGGTCGCGTCACCGGTGCTGGTGATCGAGCGTGCCGCCTCGGTTATGTCGGTGACCGGCTTCAGCGAACGGCCCGCAAGAATCAGGGCGCCCGCCAGGGCGATGAGCGAGCCCCCGAGTACGCCGAGGGCAAGGAGGATCCTAAGACGCTGAATCGTCTCGTTGAGGTCGGTGAGTGGGCGCGCGTACTGGACCCAGACACCGACGCGGACCGGGGAGGCCGGGTCGCCGGACACCGCGAGACGCACGAATCGGGTCTCCACCAGGTAGCCACTGACGCGGGAGCTGCCGGGGGCGGTTGGACGCCCGAGATCGGGAGAGACGAACCGCAGCGACCCATCGTCGACCGGTTGTCCGTCCGCCCAGAACAGCTTGATCTGGGCGTCATTGGCCGCTCCGTAGATCGAGAGCGACGGCTGGATGGTGAAGGTCCCGGTCCCGTTCGACGTGATCGTCAGCTGTTCGCTCAGCTTGGTCGCAGCGGTTGCCGTTTCGGACCCGAAGTCGGCGGTGATGCGGGATTCGGTGATCTGGCTGTAGACAATGGCGAAGGCCAGGAGGACCACGAAGGTCAGGGCGGCGGAGACCAGCGCCAGCCGCCAGCGGATGCTCAGTCGCCTAAGCACGGAGGACGTACCCGGCGCCACGGATCGTGTGCAGGACGCGCGATTCGCCAGCGGCCTCGAGCTTGCGCCTGAGGTTCGAGATGAAAACCTCGATCGTGTTCGTGTCGGCGAGCGGGTCGTAGCCCCAGATGTCTTCGAGCAGCTGCTGGCGCGTGATGACGATGCGCTCGTTGCGCATCAGGAACTCGAGCAGCTCGAATTCACGCTGGGTCAGCTCGATCTCGCGCCCGCCCCTCCGCACCTCATGCCGGTCGGGGTTGAGCTCGATGTCGCCCACTATCAGCCCGGCGCTGCCCCGCGGCGGGCGGCGGCG
Organism: uncultured Solirubrobacterales bacterium; assembly: GCA_903830015.1. Taxonomy (GTDB): domain Bacteria; phylum Actinomycetota; class Thermoleophilia; order Solirubrobacterales; family Solirubrobacteraceae; genus F1-60-MAGs163. The sequence goes on from CAIKSH010000052.1 coordinate 15,730, forward strand.
CAGCAGGGCACGGATCCTCGCGAGCAGCTCGTCACGCTCGAAGGGCTTGACGAGGTAGTCGTCGGCGCCGGCGTCCAGCCCTTCCACCCGGGCGTCAACCGCGTCCCGCGCCGTCACCACGAGGATCGGCACGTCCGAGGAGATATCGCGCAGGCGGCGGGCAACCTCCATGCCGTCAATTCCCGGCAGGCCCAGATCGAGAAGCACGAGGTCGGGATTGAAGGTCCGGGCGCGGGAGAGCCCCTCGTCACCATCCCCGGTTACGGCGACGTCGTAACCCTCCATACGCAGCGAACGCTTAAGCGCATCTGCAATCTCGTCGTCGTCCTCTACGACGAGGACCCTGGCCAGATAATCGCTCACGCCTACAGGTTACGCAGACCGCGGCAATCCCAATGAAGGGAGCCGGCCATCGGCGTCGAATGCGCGCAAGGTATGGCCACGACACGGAAGAAGCCCAGTAAGCCCCGCAGCAACGCCCGCAAGCCGGCCGCTCGGCGGCCCCGGCCCCAGGCCGGGAAGGCGGCCAAGCCCAGACGCAAGGCTGGCGGAGCTTCGAAGGCGACGCTTGACCAGCGCCAGCGGGACCTCCTCGGACTGGCTCTCGTCGCGCTGGCGATCTTCATCGCCTTCCCGCTCTACTCCACCGGCGACGCGGGCATCGGCGGGGATCAGGTGGTCTCCGGCCTCCTGTGGGCCCTGGGCCAGGCCGCCTATCTCGTGCCGGTGGCCCTCGCCGGCGCCGGCCTCCTGATGATCCTCCGACCGGTCCTGCCGGTGGGCGGGAACGTCCGGATCGGCGCCGTCATGATCGTCGCCTTCCTGGCCCTGCTGCTCGCCGCCGGCACCTTCGGGACCGGGCCCGAAGTCTCCCGGCCCGGCAGCTGGCAGCCCGAGTACTTCGCCGACCGCGGCGGAGCGCTGGGCGACGGAATCTACGTCGGGGTGGCGAGCCTGATCGGCCCGGTCGGTGCCCACCTGCTGGGTATCTTTGGCCTCATCGCCGGCGTGCTGGTCCTCACCGGCGTCTCCATTGCAACCCTGCTCTCCGGAGCCTCCCGCTCGGTTGCCGAGATCACCGGCGCCGCTCGCCGGGCGGCCGGCTCCCTCGCCCCAGACCCCGATCGTCCGGCGCCGATCGCGCCCCCCGAGCCCGAGGACGAGGAGCCGGTGGTCCACGCTGTCGATCCTTGGCCTTCCGACGAGCTCGTCGACGAGGAGCCTCCCGCGATCGAGGCCGATCCCGAACCTGAGCCCGAGGCGGACCCGGACGCAACGGTGGCCCTCGCCGAACCGCCCGTCGAGCCCGATCCGCTGCCCACTCCGGCGCCCGAGCCCCGCGACGGGAAGGCGGTTTCCTACCGGCTGCCCAACCCGAAGCTGCTGACGCGCTCCAAGGCCCGCAAGGGGTCGACGGCTTCAGCGGACGGGGGCGCCACCGGCGAGG
>CAIKSH010000053.1 GCA_903830015.1 uncultured Solirubrobacterales bacterium
CGGCATGACCGACACCGAGCAGCTTCCCGAAACCGAACTCGACGAAACGGCCTCCGCCGACGAGGTGCCCTTCAACCTCGCCCTCTCCGACGAGCAGAAGGAGGTCCGCGACTGGGCCCACGGCTTCGCCGAGAACGTGATCCGCCCGGCCGGCGCCGAGTGGGACGAGCGCGAGGAGACGCCGTGGCCGATCATTCAAGAGGCGGCCAAGGTCGGCCTCTACGGCTTTGAGGGCATCGCCCAGTTCTTCGCCGACCCGACCGGGCTGATGATGCCGATCGTCAACGAAGAACTCTTCTGGGGCGACGCCGGAATCGGGATGTCGATCTTCGGTACCTCGCTGGCCGTAGCTTCAATCTTCACCCAGGGCACCAACGAGCAGATCGGCGAATGGATCCCGCTCTGCTTCGGCACCGTCGACGAACCTGAGGTGGCCGCCTTCTGCGTCTCCGAACCCGACGCCGGATCCGACGTCTCCTCCCTGCGAACCCGGGCGAAGTTCGATGAGAAGACCGGTGAGTGGGTCCTCAACGGGCAGAAGGCCTGGGCGACCAACGGCGGCATCGCCGCCGTCCACGTCGTCGTCGCCTCGGTTGACCCCGAGCTGGGATCCCGCGGTCAGGCGGCCTTCCTCATCCCGCCCGGCACCCCGGGCCTCTCCCAGGGCGTGAAGGTCAAGAAGCACGGCATCCGCGCCTCGCACACCGCCGAGGTCCTCCTCGACGACGTGCGCATCCCGGCCGCGAACGTGCTCGGGGGCAAGGAGAAGCTCGACGAGCGCCTGGCCCGCGCCCGCGAGGGCACGCAGGCCCGTACGCAGGCGGCGATGGCGACCTTCGAGGCCAGCCGGCCGACCGTCGGCGCGCAGGCGGTGGGCATCGCCCGGGCGGCCTACGAGTACGCGCTCCAGTACGCCAAGGAGCGCGAGCAGTTCGGTCGGGCGATCATCGAAAACCAGGCGATCGCCTTCACCCTCGCCGACATGAAGACCGAAATCGACGCCGCCCGCCTGCTCGTCTGGCGCGCCTCGTGGATGGGACGCACCGGACAGGAGTTCACCAGCGCCGAGGGCTCAATGAGCAAGCTCAAGGCCGGCGAGGTGGCCGTCTGGGCGACCGAACGGGCTATCCAGATCCTCGGCGGGAACGGCTACGCCCGCGAGTACCCGGTCGAGCGCTGGCACCGCGACGCCAAGATCTACACGATCTTCGAGGGAACCTCGGAGATCCAGCGGCTCGTCATCTCGCGCGCGATCTCCGGCGTGCGGATCAACTAGCCGCCGGCCCGGGCTACGGCGCGCTTTACCTCATCTACCGAGAAGGCGCCCTCGATGCGCTCAACGACCTTCCCGTTGGCGTCGAGCACGAAGAGCCACGGCTCGGTCGGGAGCCGGTAGGCCGCCGGCTGTGAGCGCAGGCCGCGGTCGACGCGGTTGTCTCGGTAGATCTCGTTGGTGATGTAGGCCGCGCGGCCCGAGGTGTCCTCGGCCTGGGCCTGGGCCAGTACGTCGACCACCGGCCCACAGACGCGGCTCTGGCAGAGAGCTGGGGTGGCAAACAGCAGCGCCACGGGCTGGCGGCCGTAGGCGTCGAAGAGGTCCTCCTCGAGCAGGGCCTTGGGTACCGGCTCCCGGGTCGAGATCCGGGCTCCGTCGCCGGCCACGTCGGCCAGGGTGGGCGTGTGTACCTTCGGCGCCCGTTCGCCGGCCACCGGCGGCCCGCCGGAGCTGCCGGCGCGGAACTCGAACGGCGAGGTCACCACGCTGCGCCCGTCCTGCCTGACCACCGCGGCGGCCACGTACTTGCCCTTGCGCGGAACGTCGATGTCGGCAACGTAGACGGTCTTGGCCGAGTCGGGATCGCTGCTCGAGGTGAGGCTCTGGTACTGGGGCTTGACGGCCAGCGACTCGCTGCGCGCGACGAACGGACCCTTGAGGCCCGTGCCGTCGGGTCGCGCGATGTAGATCGCCACCGGAACATCGGAGACCTGCTTGCGGGCGGTGTCAAAGATGGCAAAGCCGTAGCGGTTGCGGCCCGGTTCCACGACGGACGTACTCGGGGCGAGGACGAGATCGTTGCTCCGTGGGGCGACGGTGGTGATCTTCTTTCCGGCCGCCGAGGGAAAGGCGCTGGCGGGCGTCGCGGTGGGGGCCGGCGCCGTGCCCTGATCGCTGCCGGAGGACGAACCGCACCCGGAGAACGCGACGGCAACGCTAAGGAGAATCGGTATCGCTGCCGTCGACCGCGTCACGGCAAGCCAGTCTAGGCCGTGACCGGCGCCGGGGAGCCGGCCGGCGGCGGCCCGGCCCCGTGTGATCGAATACCGGTCAAGTAAGCAAGGAGCGGGAGAGCAGATGGCAGACAAGGCAGCACTGGTAACCGGTGCCTCGAGCGGGATCGGGCTGGCTATCGCCCGCACGCTGGGCGAGATGGGCTATGGCCTGACGATGGTCGCGCGGCGCCCCGCCAAGCTCGAAGAAGCGGCGGCCGGCCTCGAGGCCGAGGGGATCGAGCTCCAGGCGATCGCCGCCGACGTCGCCGAGGAAGACCAGATCGTCGGCGTCGTAAAGCGTCACGAGGAGCGCTACGGGCGGATGGACGTGCTCATCAACAACGCCGGCGTCGGCTTCGGGGAACTTGGCGAAGGACTCACCACCAAGCGGGTCGACATGCAGCTCGCGGTAAACCTGCGTTCGATCTTCCTCTTCTACCGCGAGTCGATCCCGATGCTCAAGAAGGCCGGCGAGGAGCACGGCAGCGCCCTGGTGGTCAACCTCTCCTCGATCTCGGGGATTCGCGGCGAGGCCTTTCTCTCGGTCTACTCGGCTACCAAGCACGGCGTCGTTGGCTTTACGCAGGCGATGAACAAGGAGCTCGGCCAGATGGGAATCCGGAACACCGCCTTCTGCCCGGGCTTCGTCGATACGCCGATGACCGACTTCATCAAGGAGCACGTGCCGGCCGAGGAGATGATGCGGCCCGAGGACATGGCCGCCGCCGTGCGCTTCCTCCTCGAGGTAAGCCCGGGCTGCATGGTCCCGGAGATCCAGTTCGAGCAGCCCGGGGGCCTCCAGCTGCCCGGGGTCGGCTAGGCCCC
>CAIKSH010000054.1 GCA_903830015.1 uncultured Solirubrobacterales bacterium
ACCAGGCCGAAGGCGAGCCTTCCGCAGCGTCCAAAGGGCGGTCCGCCGGCCGGCCTCGAGTTCATCCGCCAGCTGAACGCCCAGATGGCTGCCGACCCGCCGCCCGAGCAGGAGGACAGGGCCGAGCTCGACGCTCTCGCCCCCGCCGGGGTAGGCATCGGCCGCAACCCCGACTCGCTTCCCGCCGACGTGCAGGCCCGGCTCGCCGAGGGCGTCGATGCCGCCTACGCGGCGCTCCCCGGAGAGGCCCGGCTGCCGATCCTCCAGCAGGCCAAGGAGGCCGGGGGCTGGTACATCCCGGCGTCGAACATCGGCGAGTTCGGCACCAACTACACCTTCCGGGCCCGGGTGGCGCTCGTAGGCCTCGGCGCCAACACGCCGGTCGAGTCGGTCTACCCGGTAGCGCTCACCGATCCCACCGGAGCGCTCTTCGACGGCCGCAGCCGGTACCAGATGGTCTTCAAGAAGGGCCAGCTTCCCCCGACCAGGGCCTTCTGGTCGCTGACCATGTACGACACGAGCGGGTACCTGGTCAATAACGCGGCCAACATCTACGCGGTCGGCGACAGCCACCCGCCGCTCAGGAAGCGGGCCGACGGTTCGGTGGTGATCGCCATCCAGCAGGAGCGACCCGCTTCCAAGGACGTCAACTGGCTGCCTTCCCCGGCCGCGGGCTTCCGCCTGAACCTGAGGCTCTACATGCCCACCAAGGCGATCCTCAGCGGGGCCTGGAAGCCGCCCGGCGTCGAGAAGGTCGGCTGAGGCCGGCCGCGCCCCGGCGCGGACGCTCCAATAGCCTCGCCCGGCGATGAGCGGGGATTCCGGAATACCGCGGGACACCGCCGGGGCCTACTGGCCGGCGACCTGGAGCAGCGAGGACAACGGCCCCCGCCGCTGGTGCTGCGCGACCCCGCAGGCCGGGCCCGGCATCGCGCCCGGCGAGAGGCTCGAGCTGCTCGCGGTGAAGGACGCCTACGCCTCCGACATGCTCATCCGCCGGGACCCGGGCGAGCTCTACGCGCTGCGCCACACCATGCCCCTCCGGGGCGGGGCGCAGTCGGCGCCGGTCAAGGGCTGGGTGGAGAGGCTCGACCCGGAGACCCTCGAGACGGTCGCCTCGACGCCCCGGCTTCCCGGCGGGCCGTACTGGCCGGGGGGCATTGGCGTGCACGCCAACGGTGACCTCTACATGGTCTTCGGCTGCTGGGCGCACCGGATCACCCCGGAGCTCGAGGTCGTCGCCGCGCGCCAGCTGCCGGCCCCGCGGCCCCACAACTCGTTCGTGATCCTCGACGGGGGCGAGATCGTCACCAAGGACTGCGACGCGCCGGTAGGGCAGGCGCCCTCCACGATGAGCGTCCTGGACCCGGAGGACCTCGAGCCGCTCGCCCCGCCGCTCGGGCTGCCCGAGGCCTCGGTCGGCCGGCTCTGCAGCGACGGCGAGTCGGTGATCGCTATCGGCACCACCCGGCTCTTCCGGGTCCTCTTCGACCGCGACGCCGGGAGGCTGGAGATCGACGAGGGCTGGCAGCCGGCCTACGGGCCCAAGCCGGGCCGCAGCTTCGGCTGGGATCCGGTCATAACCCCGGAGCACGTGATCTGGATGGACCAGGGTCGCAACGACACCGACATCACGATGCTCGACAGCGGCGAGGCCCGCGACCCCGTCCGGCTCTGGTGGGCGCGCCGCGACGATGCCTCAGAGGGCGGCTCGGTCGAGATCAGCGGCCTGCCGTTCGGGACCGAGTCCAACCCGCCGGCATGGGACCCGGTGGGCGGGGTGGTGGTCGCCTACGACGCCGGCAACGCAGTCCTGCGGGCGTGGCGGCTGGAGGGTGACGAGATGGTCCCGCTCTGGCGCCGGGACGGCTTCGCCCACGCCGCCCACCCGGTCCTCTACCCGGACACGCGCGAGCTGGTGGTCCAGGACTGGCGCCAGCCGGCGGCGCTGCGGCGCCCGGCGATTCGCCGTGCGCTCAAGCCGACGCTGCAGGTGCTCGGCCAGCTGCCACCGGTTCGGCGCAACGCCGGCGCCTTCGGCAGCGACCAGCTGGTCGTCCTCGACCTCGACACCGGGCAGGACAAGGCCCGCCTGGACATTCCCTCCTCCTGCCAGGCCTACCTCTTCCCGATTCCGGGCTTCGGGCGGGAGATCTACTACCAGTCGGTGACCACGATCGCCCGGGCCGGCGTGGCCTGAAGGCGCCGCCGGCGCTTGATCGTAAGCGGCGCCGGTTGCTATCTTCGAAGTGCGTCGCGGGGTGGAGCAGTCTGGTAGCTCGTCGGGCTCATAACCCGAAGGTCGCGGGTTCGAATCCCGCCCCCGCTACTTCGAAGAGGCCCCCTGCGAGGGGCCTCTTCTCTTTCCTGCCGGCGGTTCAGCGCCCGCCGATGGCGGTCTCCCACAGGGCCTTCGGTATCCCGCTGAAGTGCTCAGGGAGCCGGGCGGCGGGGGAGGCGCCCGGGTGGGCGCGGGCGATCCGCACCCGCAGTGCGCGGCGGCGGATGGAGAAGCGGACCGGGCTCTCCAGCCGGGTGGCCTCACCGTCGATGCCCGCCGGCACCGGCCCGTCCGGCTTGAGGACCAGCTCGCGGGTCTCCCACTGACGCCACGGCGTATGGGTGAGCGCGCCGGCGGTGATCGGGGCTATGCCCTCGAAGACGGTCACGCCGAGCTTGCCGTCGTCGATCCGCGGCCGCATTCCCGAGCCGATCGCGTGGCCGATCCGGTACTGGTTGTTTGAAACCAGGATGGCGAGCGTCTCCTCTCCCTTCTCGCCGTCGGGCGAGGGCAGGTCGAGGCCGCCGTCTTCGGTCATCTCGGTAGCGGTTCCGAGCAGGGTCCGAAGCTTGTGGCCCCGGTAGCCCTTGCTCTGCACCGCCTCGGCGTAGAGGCCCAGCGAAACGTTGTTGACGAAGACGCGTCCGTTCACGTCGCCGAGGTCTACCCGCTTCTCGCCGCCGTCGACGAAGGCGTCCAGCGAGCCGACGAGGTCCTCCCGGTCGACGCCGAGGTCGAGGGCGAAGTGGTTGCGCGTGCCGGCCGGGATACAGGCGAAGGGGAGGTCGTGCTCGGCGGCCAGCGAGGCGACGATGGCCTGGGTGCCGTCGCCCCCGGCGGCGGCGAGCGCGTCGGCGCCGCCGGCGACCGCCTCGCGAACCAGCTCCTCGAGGTCGTCGCCGGGCCGCAGCTCCACCGGCGTGATGCCGCGGGCGCGAGCCTCACCGTCTAGCCCGGCGTCGGCGGCCTTGCCGTCGCCCGAGCGCGGATTCCAGAACATCACCGGGCTGGCCGGCCGCGGGGCCGGTGGCAGCTCGAGCCGGTAGTGCAGAGCGCGGCGCGTGGCCGCCAGGCCGAGCGCCAGGCAGGCAATCGTGATGGCGTCCACTATCGGCTTTAGCGCCGAGAGCATGACCACGAAGGCCCCGACGCCCAGGATCGCCGAGCCGGCCAGGCCGACGGCCCGGGAGAGGCCGTGGTGCAGGATGGCCCGCAGGCCCACGAGCACCGAGGAGACCACGAGCAGGACGGCGAGCAGGTCGAGCGGGAAGCGGTCGATCGCGGCGTAGACCGTGGCGGCCAGCGCGAACGAGAGGAGCACCAGGGCCACGATGGCCAGGACCTGGGCCTGCCGGTCGGGCCTGAGTTTCGGCTTCGCCACGTGGCCAGCCTAGATGCCGGCCACCGGCGGCGCTCCGGTGCCTTAACCCCGATAGCGTTGGGAACCATGGCGAAGAAGAAGAAGGACAAGGAGAAGAAGGGCAAGGCCGTCAAGGCGGGCCGTAACGAGGAGATCGTCCTCGACGAGCGCCTGGTTCCTGACCTGCCCGACGAGATCCCGCCGCGGATGGCCGAGCGGTTTGCCGCCGGTCGCGACGTGCGCGAGTCGGTCCCGATCGCCGACCAGGCCGGCTGGAGCGCGCCGGCCGACCGACCCGATCCGGTCGCGATCCTCCAGGAGCAGGCCGCCTCGCGGGTGCCCGAGCTGGTGCCGATCCGCTACGGCCGGATGCTCGTCTCCCCGTTCACCTTCTACCGCGGCGGGGCGGCGATCATGGCCTGGGACCTCTCCCGCACCGCCACCACCGACATCCGCGCCCAGGTGTGCGGCGACGCCCACCTGCTCAACTTCGGCATCTACGCGGCGCCCGACCGCCGGATGGTCTTCGACATCAACGACTTCGACGAGACCCTGCCGGCCTCGTTCGAATGGGACCTCAAGCGGCTGGTGGCGAGCATGGTCATCGCCGGCCGGGACAACGGCTTCTCGGCCAAGAAGGCCCGCGCCGCCGGCCTGGCCGCGGCGGCCGGCTACCAGGCCAACATCAACCTGCTGGCCAAGATGAAGTACCTCGACGTCTGGTATGCGCGGCTGAACGTCGACGACCTGATGAAGATCGTCGAGCAGGCCGACAGCGAGAAGGTCGTCGACCGGATGAAGAAGACGGTCGACAAGGCGGGAACCAAGACCAACCTCGGCGCGCTGACGCGTTATGCCGAGGAGGTCGACGGCAAGTGGCAGATCAAGCCCGACCCGCCGGTGGTGGAGCGGCTCCCCCTCGAGCAGCTGCCCCTCGCCCAGGCGGTGATCGACCAGGGCTGGCACGATTACCTGACCACGCTCGGCGCGGCCCAGAGGGTCGTGGTCGACCGCTACCGGATGGAGGACTTCGCCCGGAAGGTCGTCGGGGTCGGCTCGGTGGGAACCCGGGCCTTCATGCTCCTGATGATGGGCGACCGGCCCGATGATCCGCTCTTCCTGCAGATGAAGCAGGCCCAGGCCTCGGTCCTCGAGCCCTACGCCGGCGCCAGCGCCTACTCGCAGCACGGCCAGCGGGTGGTGGAGGGCCAGCGGCTGATGCAGAGCGCCAGCGACTCGTTCCTGGGCTGGATCACCAGCGCCGGCGGCGCGCACAACGATTTCTACGTCCGGCAGCTCCGCGACATGAAGGGCTCGATGAAGGTCGAGAAGATGGATCCGCAGCGGCTCGCCGGCTACGGCGTGCTCTGCGCCGCGGCCCTGGCCCGCGGCCACGCCCGCACCGGCGACCCGGCGCGGATCGCCGGCTACGTCGGCACCGATTCGGAGTTCGCCGAGGCGATGGCCCAGTTCGGCGACGACTACGCCGACCAGAACGAGCTCGACTACCAGAAGCTCGTAGAGGCCGCCGCCGACGGCCGCGTCCAGGTCGAGTCCGGGATCTAGGCGGCCGCGGCGGCTGCCGCGCTACTCCTCCTCGGCCTCCCTGATCGCCTCGTCGACGATCTCCTCGGCGAGCTCTTCCTCCGCGGCCTCCACGAGCTCGGCCTCGGCCTCCACGATCTCGATTCCCTCCGCGACCGCCTCGGCGTCCTCGGCCAGCTGCTCCTCGGCGGCGGCGACGACGATCGCGTCCTCCACGAGCTGCTCCTCGGCGGCGGCGACGATCTCGGCCTCGTCGAGTAGTGCCTCCTCGGCCTCGGCCACGGTCCCCGGGTCGGCGTTGGGGTCGGCGGCCAGTTCGGCCACGGCGGCCGCGTCGGCGTCTAGCTGGTCCTCGGCGGCGGCGACGATCTCGGCCTCGGCCACGAGCTCCTCCTCGGCGGCGGCGACGATCTCGGCCTCCACCTCGAGCCCCGCGGCGGCCTCGGCGACGAGCTCGGCGTCCTCGGCCAGCTGGTCCTCGGCCGCGGCGACCGTCTCGATGTCCTCGTTGAGCTTCTCTTCGTCCATCTCTTTCCTCGATTCGTTGGTCGGTGCGGGCCCGGCGGGCCCTGCCGCGCAAGCTACGCGATTACGGCCGGTCGCGTGAGGGCGCTCACTCGTATCTTCACACGATGGCCTCATTCCCGATTTCACTCCTGGGCGGCTACCGGGCGACAGGTGCCGACCTGCCGTGGAGTGACCCCCGCAAGTACCACGGGGTCTCCATGGAGGGCTACTACTGGCGGCTCACCGACGTCGCCCGCGGGCGCTCGCTGATCGCGCTGATCGGGGTAAACCGCTCGCCGGAGGGACGCTGGGCGACCCTCGGCCTGGCCGGCTACCCGAACCGCTTCCTGCGCACCGTCGAGTGGCCGGAGGCCGACGCCGACCCGCAGCGCCTGGGCGCGTCGGCCGGCGAGGCCTTCAGCGCCGGCCCGCAGAGCGTGCGGGTCGACCTCGGGCCCGACGCGCGGCTGGAGCTGGAGATCGAGCACCCGGTGCCCTGGCCGCGACGGTGGCTGGGAGGGTCGAGCATCTTTCAGGCCGTTCCCGCCCTGAACCAGTACTGGCACCCCTGGCTGCTGGGCGGCGTGGCGCGCGGAACGGCGGTCCTGGGCGACGAGGTGTGGGATCTCGACGGGGCCAGCGTCTACGCCGAGAAGAACTGGGGCCAGGGCGGCTTCCCGCCGGCCTGGTGGTGGGGTCAGGCCCAGGGCTTTGCCGAGCCGGAGGCGTGCGTCGCCTTCGCCGGGGGCGTGATCGAGCCTGGCCCCTTCACCACCGAGGTGACCGGCCTGGTCGCCTGGATGCCGGGCGGGCGGCTGATCCGGCTCGGGGACCCCGTCTTCTCCCCGGTGAGCGCCGAGATCACCGACGAGCGCTGGCTGCTGCGCGGGCGCAGCGCCCGCTGGCAGGTCGACGTCGAGGGAACCGCGCCGCTCGGGGCGGCGCACGTCCTGCCGGTTCCGCTGCCCGCCGAGCGGCGCAATATCGCCGGCGCGATCGAGCAGATCGGGGGCCGGATGCGAGTGGAGGTTCGCCGGCACGGGCGGCTGGCCTGGGCCGGCGAGTCGCCGGTCGCCGCCCTGGAGCACGGCGGGATCGAGCGCGCGAAGGCCGAGATAATCCGGCGCGGCGGCGACCCGGACGCCTCGGACGCAGCGCCGGTGGAGGCCTGAGTGTTTACGTGCGAGGCCCGCTCGGATGCCGGCCCGCAGGAGGCGTGGGCGCTGCTGGCCCGCCCGGAGCGCTGGCACGAGTGGGCGCCGCACGTGCGGGGCGCGTGGGGCCTGGGCGAGCCCGAGGTGCAGGAGGGCCGGAGCGGCTACGCGCGGCTCTTCGGTGTGCTGCCGGTGCCGGCCCGGATCACCGAGGTGAGCGCCGGAAGATCATGGACCTGGAAGGTGGGCCCGGCCCTCATGGCCCACCGGGTCGAGCCGCTTCCCGGCGGCTGCCTGGTCGCCGTGGACATCGAGGCGCCGGGACCGCTCGAGGCGCCCCTGCGGGCCTTCTACGCGCCGCTGGTCGAGCGGCTTCTCGACCGGCTCGCGACCAGGGCCGCGAGCCGGTAAGAGAGCGGGAGCTAGCCCCCGAAGGAGCTGCGCAGGAACTCGAGGACCGCGGCCTGCGGGGCCGAGTCGGTCACGACCGTCGAGTGGGTCAGGCCGGCGAACTCCCGGAACGTGAGGTTGTTCCCCTTGGCCTCCAGCTCACCCTTGAGGGCGGTGGTGAAGTTGGGGAAGACCGTGGTGTC
>CAIKSH010000055.1 GCA_903830015.1 uncultured Solirubrobacterales bacterium
CCTCGACGAGCTGGGAACCGACGTGCCGGTGGTGGCGGTTAGCGTCGACCCGGCCGGCGACACCCCGGCCAGCGCCCGGCGCTTTCTCGCGCGGCAGAGGCTCAGCGGGCGGATGCGCTTTCTGCTGGGCAGCGAAAGCGACCTGCAGCCGGTCTGGCGAAGCTTTGGCATCGCGCCCCAGGCCGAGGGTCGGGAGCACTCCGCCTCGGTGGTCCTGCTGGGCGCGGACGGGCGCCAGGCGGTGGGCTTCCCGATCAGCGAGCTGACCCCGGAAGGCCTGGCCTCCGACCTTCGCCTGCTCGGGGCAGGGCAGGACGCCCCGAAGAGCTAGGCGCGCCCGCCGGCTTCCGGGTCTTCCCCGGCCCCGCTGCCACCAGGGGCCTGCGGCGGCACGGCACCACGCTCGGCGTCGCGGCGGCGGTCGTCACGGCGCCCGCTCCACCAGAGGGCCAGCGCGATCAGGACGATCGGGACGGCGTAGAGCAGCGAGTGGTACCAGTGGCCGACGTGAGCGAGCGGGGTCATTGCGCCGCCGCCGACAGTAGCCACAGGCCCAGGCAGGTGAAGGCCACCATCACCATGAGCATCCAGTACTGCGAGCGCACCGCGGTTCGCTGGTCGCTCCAGGTGGCCAGGGCCCGGTCGTGGGCGAGAGCCAGGGCGGCGACGTGGCCGAGGACCAGCGCGGCAACCTGCACGTACCAGATCGCGTTGGCGCTGAGGATCCCGTAGTCGATCGTCGCCGACGCGGTGCCCAGCAGGTCCCAGCCGTTGCCCAGCGGGTCGGAGACCAGGAAGGCGGTCGCCTGGCCCTGGAAGGCCAGCAGCGAGAAGTAGTGGGCCACCAGGTAGGCGAAGGCGATCGGGATCAGCGTGTGGGCAAACGAGAGCGAGAGCCTCTCGGCATCCGGGTGTGACCCCCCGGCGCGCGCCATGCCCAGGACCGCCACCCGGTAGAGGCCGGCGACGACAGCCACGACGAGCACCAGCCCCACCGTGTAACCCGCCTGGACGGCGGCCTCGGGCGCCAGCCCGATCCCCGCAAAGCCGTCGGTCAGCCGCTGGGCCAGGCCGCTGGCGCCGGTCCACACTCCTCCCTGGGAGAAGCCGTCGAACGAGGTCGAGCCGATCAGTACGACCAGCACGCCAGCCGCACCCGGTACCTCGGGCATTCTCAGGGCCCCCACCACCGGCCAGCGCAGCCGGCACCGGCGCTCCGACCACTCCAGTGGGGCCAGCAGGGCGAAGAGTCCGAAGGCCACGCCGAAGGCGTCGGCGTTGCGGGTCCATTTCTCGACCCCGAAACAGCTCATCCCGACCAGCATCACCACCGCGTAGGCCAGCGCGACGGCGGCCAGCGAGGATGGGCTCTCGCGGCCGCTCCACACCAGCTCGATCCAGGCGAAAAGCAGAATCCCGAAAGCCGCCGGCCAGCGGCCCAGGCGCTCGGGATAGGGGATCGGGCTGGGAAGCCCTCCTGAGATGCGTCCGGCCACCCAGCCGACACCTCGTCCCACCGCCCGCCAGGGGCTTACCGCGGAGAAGACGTCACCGAACAGGACCGAAGCGAACGGTATGCCGACCCAGACGAGAACGAAGATCGCCGTCGGCGCCAGGTTGGCGGTAGCGGTCTGGTTCCCGGCCAGGCCGGCCCAGACGATCACGCCGAAGGCGCCGACGCCGAGAGCGCCGGCGAGCCACTCCAGGACGGCCGGGAGACTGAAGAGGGCCCGCGACGGCAGGCCGGCGAGCACCGGGCGCCGCCACAGCACGGCGAGCGCGACAAACGACGCTACGAGGACGATCGCCGCCCCCCAGGCAAAGAGCCAGATCGGGATCGGCAGGTCGGCGCGCTGGCCTATGCCGTGGGCCAGGGCCGCGTCGGGCACCGCCGCCACGACGGCCGGCGTAACGACCGCAGCAGCGGCGATCTTTCTCATGGCCCAGAAGATACGTTGCCCGCCGACCGCGGCGCCGCCGGGATACGACCGGTCCCTAGCCGCAGCGCGAGGTCGAGCTCAGCATCGGCGAGCTCGACGTAATGGCGAAGCCGTCGGCGTTCCTGACCGGGCCGGAGGTGGAGAGGTTGTCGTTGTAGTCGGCGCGGAACCCCAGCTTCAGCCGGCGGCTCGAGGGGCAGCGGCCGAGCCGGAAGACGCCCCGTCCGCCTGCGGCGCTGGCCGGCACGAGAAGCCGAAAGCCCGAGAGCTGCGAGATGACCGCCGGCGCCGGCGTGATCAGGCCCCGGGGAATCACGAACCGGATGCGTGAACCGTAAGGCCCCTTCCCCGGAACCTCGGAAACCTCGGCCGAGACGAGGTTCTCCTTGCTCAGCTCGCTGTACACGTAGAGGAGGAACCTGTTCCGCCCGGGCCCCCGGAAGGCGCGAACCTGAAGGTCGACGTCGGCCAGGTACTGGCCCGGGGAAGCCCCCACGTTGCGCGCATAGCCCGAAGCCAGGCCTCGGCCGAGCTGCGAGGCAGCCGCGCAGGTGTTAATCGTCTTGAGCGCGGGGTTGAGGGCCTTGATCTTCTCGGGCGGGCAGCTGGCCGCCTCGAACGGGCGAACGGCGATCCGGCGGTCGACGTAGATATCGGCGAAGAGCGTGGCGAAGGGCGACTGCTCGAAGAGCGCCCCGCTGCGGTCCGCGACGTCGGTGACCAGCGAGAAGTCGGCCAGGAAGCCCACCGGGCCGGCCTTGGCCAGCGAACGCTCGCCCCCGGGGCCGAAGAGCCCTCCCTTGAACCTCTGGAAATCCTCCGGGCCGGCCACCGCCTGGACACAGGCCACCAGGGCCATGGCGACGGCTACTGCGAAGCCGGCTGCTGTGCGGCGCAGGTCCACGGTGCCTGATGATGGCAACTTCGGCCGGCGGCAACGCCGCTTGGCCGCCACGAGCCCCTCGTTCAGCGTTGCGACCGCGGCCCGCCGGCTAGCGGCACTTGCCGGAGCGGCTGAGGATCTTCGACGTTCCCGATACGACGAAGTCGTTGCCGTCCACCGGCGTCAGTCCCTGCTTGGGCGTGGCGTTGTTGGAGTAGGTCCCCTGGTAGCCGGCCCAGATCTTCCGGCTGCTCGGGCACTTGCGCAGTGTCGTCAGGTGCTTGCCGTTATACGACTGCGCGGGGATCGTGCTGTCGAAGGTCGAGAGCTGGGAGACGACACCTGGCGCCGGCTGGATCAGTCCCTTGGGCAGGACGAAGCGGATCCGCGAGCCATACCGGCCGGTCGGGTCCTTGTACTTCTCCAGCGTGCCGACGATCACGTTGCCCTTGGTCAGCTCGTTGTAGGTGTAGAGGTAGATCGTGTCCTTCAGCCCCGAGGCGAAGGTCCGCGTCTGCAGGCTCGTCGTAAGGAGCGTCTGCCCGGGAACGGAGTTGATCGCGCGGGCAAAGCCGGCGGCATCACCCGCGCCGAGCTGGGACTCCTTCGGGCAGCCGGCGGCGGCCGCGCCCTTCACCGTCGGGTCGAGGGCGAGAACCTTCTCCTTGGCACAGCCCGGGAACGGGTCGGCGTTGAAGGTGACGTTCTTGTCCAGGTAGATGTACGAGATGACGGTGGCAAACGGCGGGGCAACCTGCACCGCGCCGGCGGTCTTGTCGCTGACGAAGGGCCAGGTCTTGTTGTGGAAGGGATGCAGGTAGGTACCGATCGAGCCGGCCTTAGGCGTCTTGCCGGGCTTGGCCCCGGCAAACGACTTGGCCTCGAAGTCCTGGTAGGTGTCCGGGCTGACGGCTCCGGCAGCGGCGGCCGGAGCCAGGACGGCGGCCGAGGCCAGGACGGCAATTGCGGTTCTCTTCCTCATCTCTTCTCCTTGGTGCTCCCCTTACGCCTACTTATACACCGACACGCCGGTCTCTGTGCCGGTTCTGCAAAACGGCCCCGGAACGACGAGGGGCGGGCCAATGGCCCGCCCCTCTGGCTTCGTTCCGGTCGCCTCAGCGACCAGGGATGAGGCCTACTTGCACTTGGCCGTCTTGTTGATGATGGCCGAGTTGCTGGAAACGACGAAGTCGTTCCCGTCCACGGGGTTGACGCCCGGCTTGGCCGTTGCGTTATTCGAGTAGTAGTTCTGGAATCCCGTGTTGATCTTCTTGTTGCTCGGGCACTTCTTCAGCGTGAGCAGCGCCTTGCCCTTGTAGGACTTGGCCGGGATCGTGGTGTCGAACGAGGTCAGCTGCGAGACGACGCCCGGGGCCGGAAGCATCAGGCCCTTCGGGAGCACGAACCGGATCTTCTGGCCGTACTTGCCGGAAGCCTTGGAAATCGTACCCACGATGACGTTCTGCTTCGAAACCTCGCTGTAGGTGTACAGGTACACCTTGTTCTTCTCTCCCGAGGCAAAGAGCCGATCCTGGAGAGTCGGAGTGAGCAGGTATACCCCTGCCGGCGAGTTCACCGCGCGGGCGAAACCGGCAGCGTCACCCGAGCCGAGGAACGACTCCTTGGGGCAGCTCGGCGGCGCACCCTTGACGTTCGGGTCAAGAGCGAGCACCTTCTCCAGCGAGCAGCCCGGGAACGCGCCCGGGTTGAAGTTGAGGTTCTTGTCCAGGAATACGTCGGCGTACGCGGTAGCGAACGGCGGCGAAACCAGCACTGAGCCGGTGGTCTTGGTCTGAACTCCGGGCCACGTGTTCTTGTGGAACGGATGCAGGTAGGCGCCGACCGAGCCCTTCTTCGGCGTGCTGCTCGTCTTGGAACCGGCAAAGATCTTGCCTTCCCAGTCCTGGTCCTCGGCGGGCGTCACGGCCATCGCCACGCCGCTGAGGGCAAATACGCCCACCAGGCCCATCACGGCGATCGTTGTCAGCTTCTTCATCTCTCCTCCTTGAAAGGAAATGGATCTTTGGTGTTTATACCGCAGTTTGCGATCCCGGGCGCCAAATGGAGCCTTTTCGGGCATTCCGCGACATCGTTGGCCATCGCCCCCAGAAACCGGCGAAACGAGGGAAAGTTGCGCTTTTCCTGCCCCGACCTCGGCGGGCGTCCCGGAGCTAGGGCTTCAGGGTGAAACGGATCACGTCGTAGCGGCGCCCGCGCAGGGCGATACCGGACCTCACGAG
>CAIKSH010000056.1 GCA_903830015.1 uncultured Solirubrobacterales bacterium
CCCTACATCGGCGAGGACGGGAAGGTCGTGCTGCCGCCGGAGGTCGAGCCGGCGCTGCAGACCCTCGGCGAGACCGGGCTGATCGGCGCCGGCATGAGCGAGGAGGTCGGCGGGATGCAGCTGCCGGCGGTAATCACCACCGCCGCCTTCTCCTGGCTTTACGCGGCCAACGTTCCCACCTCCGGCTACTCGCTCCTCGCCGCCGCCGCGGCCAACCTGCTCATGGCGTGGGGCTCTGACGAGCAGAAGGAGACCTGGGTCAAGCCGATCGTCGAGGGCCGGTTCTTCGGAACGATGTGCCTGTCCGAGACCCAGGCGGGCAGCTCGCTGGCCGACATAACCACGCGCGCCGAGCCCCAGGAGGACGGCAGCTACCGGATCTTCGGGACCAAGATGTGGATCAGTGGCGGCGACCACGAGATGGGGGAGAACATCGTCCACCTGGTCCTGGCCAAGGTTCCCGGCGGGCCTCCCGGCGTGAAGGGGATCAGCCTCTTCATCGTTCCGCGCTTCCTGCTCGACGACGACGGCAACCCCTCCGAGCGCAACGACGTGGTCCTCGCCGGCGTAAACCACAAGATGGGCTCGCGGGGCACGGTCAACACGGTGCTCGGGTTCGGCGAAGGCGAGTTCACGCCCGGCGGCCAGGCCGGCGCGGTCGGCTACCTCGTCGGCGAGGAGCACCGCGGGCTGGTCTACATGTTCCACATGATGAACGAGGCCCGGATCGGCGTCGGCCTGGCCGCCTCGACCCTGGGCTACACCGCATACCTGAAGTCGGTCCAGTACGCCTCCGAGCGCCCGCAGGGCCGGGCCATCACCGGTGACCGCACCGGCCCGCAGGTGCCGATCATCGAGCACGCCGACGTGCGCCGGATGCTTCTCGCCCAGAAGGCCTACGCCGAGGGCGGGCTGGCGCTGGGGCTCTACTGCTCACGGCTGGTCGACGAGCAGGAGAGCGCCGAGGACGAGAAGGCCCGCGAGCAGGCCGGCACGCTGCTGGAGATCCTCACCCCGATCGCCAAGAGCTGGCCGTCCCAGTGGTGCGTCGAGGGCAACTCGCTGGCCATCCAGGTCCACGGCGGCTACGGCTACGCGCGCGAGTACGACGTCGAGCAGCACTACCGCGACAACCGGCTAAACGCGATCCACGAGGGAACACACGGGATCCAGGGGATGGACCTCCTCGGCCGCAAGGTGACGATGGAGGGCGGCGCGGCCCTGGCGCTGCTGGCCGAGCGGATGAACGAGACGATCGCCCAGGCCCGCGAGGCCGGGGAGGAGGCCGCCGGCTTCGGCGACGCCCTCGAGGCGAGCCTCGCCCGGCTGGTCGAGGTGACCGGCACGATCTGGGGCCAGGGTGACATCGAGCTGGCGCTGGCCAACGCCAGCCTCTACCTCGAGGCGGCCGGCCACGTCGTCATGGCCTGGATCTGGCTCCAGCAGTACCTGGCCGCCGACGCCGGCGACGACTTCTGCGAGGGCAAGCGCCAGGCGGCCCGCTACTTCTTCCGCTGGGAGCTGCCCCGCACCGTGCCCCAGTTCGACCTGCTCGCCTCGCTGGACCGCACGACGCTCGACATGGACCAGGCCTGGTTCTAGGCGG
>CAIKSH010000057.1 GCA_903830015.1 uncultured Solirubrobacterales bacterium
AATTCAAAAACCTGCTTAGCGAGCAGCTGCTTGCCGAGGGTCAGACCAAGGACGCGGAGGCCGATGAGTTGCGCGTTGCCGCCGAGAAGGCCGACGCCGACTCCGACCGCTTCGACCTGGCCAACGTGTTCTTCGCTGTCGTTCTGTTCGTCGCTGGTCTGACGACCATCGTGCAGCGCAGATCGATCCAGTACGCCTTCCTCGGCCTCAGTGCAGTGGGATTGCTCGCCGGCTTCATCGTCCTCGCCACGACGTCCGGCGCCTTCGCGCTGGGCTAGCTGCGGCTCAGTCGTCCCACTCCTGAAGATCCCCAACGGAGGAACGGCTGCCGGAGCTCCACGAGTACTTGATCGCGGATCCGTCATCGACCGGGGTGACCTTCACCTGGCCGCGTTTGGCGCAGTTCGGGTTCTCACTGGTGATTATCTCCTCGGTGAACAGGTAGTCGTCGCCGTTCCTGCCCTTGTAAATGACGACGCCTGAGCACGCCCCCGACCCGTCGATGGACGGGTAGAAGACCGTTCCGGAGACCATCCCCGCCCTGAGGGTGTCGATCTCGACGTAACCCTCGAAATCCTCGACGCCGCTCTGCGTGAAGGTGCCCTTCCAGCTTCCGTCGATCGTGCCCTTGTCAGAGCTTCCTTCGGAGTCCGAGCTGCCGCAGCCGGCGATAGCCAGCGCGCCGATGGCCAGCAGGCCGGCGAGGGTTGCAGGGCGGGAGGACTGTCGGTTTCTCATGGGCGCAAAGCCTAAACCGTGCCCCCGGAGGCTGCCTTCCTCACTCGTTGGAGGTGGCTACCAGGCTCCAAAGAGCGAGCGGGATAGCCAGCACGACCGGCGGGGCCTCCTCGGCCAGCGCCGCAAGGGAGACCGTGATGATCAGCTTCGCGTACTGCTCCTGGGTCGGGGTCTGACTCGACCGCGCCCGCGACCTCTTGGTCTTCAGGAGCTTCGCCGGGAACGAGCACGAGACCTCGGTCAGGGCCTCCTCGGTGACCTGCTTCTTCCTGGCTGCCCTGCAAAGCACCCTCTTGCCGAGCTGGAGCTTGCCCGACACCGAAGCGCCGGCCGGCAGGGAGATGCTGGCGCTGACGCGAATCCTCGCGCCTTGCCGCACGGCATTCACGCCGACTGAGCCCGCCTGGGGGCCCCACTGGATGCTCTGTTGGGTTACCGACTGGGCGCTTGCCGGTGAAACCCCCACGGCCAGGACGGCTGCGCAGCCGACGGGGAGTAGTACTGAGCTGAGCTTCTTGCCAAGTGTCATCGCCGCGAAAATACAGGACCCCGGCTCGGGTTCGCGCCGCTCCCCATCGGCTCCCCTTCGTGTTGCGAGGCAGCCAGGCCCCCGGTCAACGATCCATATAGATTGCCGGCGAGCAACCACCGAAAGGAAGACCCGATGGACCACCTGCGCGTCGCGACCTACGAAGTAATCGAGGGCACCCCTGCCGACATCATGGAGATCGTCCAGCAGCCCGACGGGGTAATCGAGGTGTACAAGGGCATGCCCGGCTTCAAGGCCTACTCCCTTCTCGAGGTCTCGCCGACCGAGATCATGTCGGTGACCGCCTGGGAGACGCACGCGGAGGCCGAAGAGGCGATCGCCGCGGCTGCCGAGTGGGTCGCCACCCACATCGCCGGCCGGCTCAAGCGCACCTTCAACACCACCGCCTCACCACTGATCTGGATCGGCACCATCGGCTAGAGCAGAGGGGCTGCTGGCAGCCGGCAGCCCCTCCAGCCCCGGCCTACCCGTAGGTCTTCTCGAAGCTCGCTACGGCGACCGGGATCGTCAGGACGACCGGCACCTCGGGCGGGATCTCCACGCCCTCGAGCATCAGGGCGTCCCTTACGGCGAGGCTGAGCACCACGAACGGCGCGTACTGGCCGTTCTGGCTGGCCCGCGACTTCTTGACCACGAGGGCGCGCAGCGGGAACCGGCAGCCGATCTCGGTCGGGGAACCATCGGTGCTGGCCTTCTTCTTGGCGGCAACGCAGATCACGCGCTTGCCGACCAGGACCTTGCCCCCCATCGACGCGCCGGGCGGCAGCAGCATCTGGGCACTGATGCGGCCATAGGAGCCGTCCTTGCCGGCCTTGATGCCGAGCGAGCCCGACTGGGCTACCGACTGGGCGCTTGCCGGGGAAGCGGCGACGGCCAGCGCGGCAAGGCAGCCGACGGCGAGTAGTACTGAGCGGAACTTCTTGGAAATAGTCATGGCTTTGAACCTACAAAAGCCGGTCGCGTGTTGCGCTGCTTCTGAGGGTGCTGGTTGTGCCTGGACGAGCTCTTGCTCGCGTCACAGAGACTCTCTGGGGAGCTAGACCTACCGGGTCACACGCGAGAGGTCGCAGGTTCGAAGCTGCCGCGCCCATCCAGCGGATGTTATTCCGGGCCGCTTCACAGCGGCAGGCTTCACGACATCAACCTGCGTTGCAGACCTTGTCGGACACGACGCCGTTGGGACAGGTCGTTCTATAGAAGAACGTCCTATCGAAGTTCGCGAAAATGATGCTCGCGCCGTAGAGGTTCGCGTATTCGAGACCCGCGAACTTGAGGTTCGCGTAAACGAGGGTCGCGCCGGTGAGGGTCGCCCTGACCAGACGTGCGCCGTAGAGGGACGCGAAGTTGAGGTTCGCGCTGGTGAGGTTCGCGGCGCGCACAGGCTCGTCCTCCCTGGACCGTGAGCTGAATTGCGCATCGGTGAAGTTTGCCGAGGAGAGGTCCGCGTCGGTGAGGTTTGCGTTGTCCAGACTTGCGCCGGTGAGGTTCGCGCCGGAGAGGTTCGCGCCGACGAGGTTCGTTCCGATGAGGTTCGCGCCGATGCAATTTGGGTAGCAGCTAGGTGTTGCCGATGTGCGCGCGCCCTTCTTTCTTGGCTTTGGGTGGTGGTGAAGCTTTGCGCCTTTGAGGTTCGCTCCTTGCAGGTTTGCTCCGCGCAGGTCTGCTCGGCGCAGGTCTGCGTTATGAAGGTCGGCTCCGCGCAGGTCTGCTCGGCGCAGGTTGACGTGGTGAAGTCTGCTGCTGTGCAGCACAGCTCCGCGCAGATTCTTGCCGCTCAGGTTCTTGAAGTGGCAGCTCGTGTGATGCTTGATCTTGCAGCCGTTGACGGTGCGGGCCTGCGCTGGGGCGACCAGGACCGCGGCGGCCAGGAACGACAGGGCAAGAAGCTTCCCGGTAAGGCGCACCGGGCGAGGTTAATGGACCTGCTTGACGGGCGCGCCAGGCACGCGATCGTCAATACGCAGCCGGCGACGGGCCCGGTCGATC
>CAIKSH010000058.1 GCA_903830015.1 uncultured Solirubrobacterales bacterium
AGCTCCACCACCAGACGGCCGGCGCCGTCGACGCCGGCGGCCACGCCGGTGACCTCGCCGGTGTCGACCGGGCGCCCGAGCAGGGCGTCGCGCCCGCGCCAGGCCTCCAGCAGCTCGGCGTCGGGCAGGGCGAGCACCGCCTCGAGCTCGGCCAGGACGCGCTCGCGCACCGCGGGCAGCGCGGCGGCCGGCAGCCCGAGCGTTGCGGCGCTGCCGTGCAGCTCGGCGGGAAGCTCGTCGATCTCGACGGCGACGTTGAGGCCGATCCCCAGCACCGCCCAGCCCTCCTGCGGGCGCCCCTCGGCGAGGATCCCCGCCAGCTTGAGCAGCCCGCCTTCGGGGCCGGTGAGCACCACGTCGTTGGGCCACTTGACCTGCGCCTCGGGCCCGCAGGCCCGGGCGACCGCGACCCCGGCGGCCAGCGGCAGCAGGTCGGAGGGCTCGCGCAGAACCAGGCTCATCAGCAGCGCCTGGCCCGGCGGGGCCTGCCAGCTGCGGCCCTGGCGCCCGCGGCCCGAGGCCTGGAAGGAGGCGGTGACCAGCGTGCCGTGCGGCGCGCCGGCGCCGGCCAGCTCCCGGGCGCGCGCGTTGGTGGAGCCGGCCTCGCGCAGGTGCAGGTGCGGGCGCCCGAGGGCGCTCATGCCGGCTGGATGCGGACCTCGTCGTCGCGGCCCAGCCCGAGCCGCTCGGCAGCCGAGCCGCGGTTAACCGCCAGGGCCAGCGAGCGGTACGGATCCTCGTAGATGAGCAGGCCACCCTCGGGGGCGTCGGCGAAGGTGGTGGTGTAGATGCCCTCGGTCCCGTTGATCCGCACCGGCACCCCCAGCCTCAGCCCGAAGCTCGCCAGCTCCTCGTGCTCGAGGTCGAGCGAGACGTTGCCGTAACCGTCGAAGGACAGGGCGTGGGCGATCAGCTCGTCGCCCTCGGCGCGGGCCATCGGCATCTCCAGCTCCACCAGCTCGTCGGGGTCGAGCGGGATGCCGGCCTCGGCGAGCGGTGCGCCGGCGGCCAGGTGGGCGGTTACCGGGGCGAAGATGTCCCGGCCGTGGAAGGTGGAGGAGGTCGGCTGGCGGCGAAACGGCGAAGCGCTCACGTCGAATGCTTCGGCGACGCCGCCGAAGCGCCGCACCGCGATCGAGAGCAGCCCGTTGTCGGGGCCGACGAAGATGCGGTCCTCGTCGAGGGTGCGCACGGCGATCGCGCGCCGCTCGGCGCCGACCTCCGGGTCGACGACGGCCAGGTGGATGCGGGCGGGGAAGTAGTCGAGCGTGCGGCGCAGCATCAGCGCGCCGCCACGCACGTCGTGGCGGGGCAGCCCGTGGGTGATGTCGAAGATCCGGCTCTCCGGCGAGATGCCGGCGATCACGCCGTGGCAGACGCCGACGAACTCGTCCTTGGTGCCGTAGTCCGAGAGGAAGGTGATCGGCTCGGCCATCGCCTCAGGCGGCCAGCGGCTTTCCGGGGTTGGCCGGGTCACGCTCGCTCATGGCCCACGGCGAGCCGTACTCCTCGAGCTTCTCCAGGAACGGGACCGCGTCGAAGGCCTCCGGGCCCAGCACGCCGGTGCCCTGCCAGGTGCCGGCGGCGATCAGCTCCATGGCGATCACCGGGTTGATCGCCGTCTGCCAGACCACGGCCTGGCTGCCGTCGCGCTCCATCGTCTCGGCGTTGTCGGCCACGTGGTAGATGTAAGTCGCGCGCGGCTCGCCGTTCTTCCCGGTGCCGGTGACCAGGGTGCCGGCGCAGGTCTTGCCGGTCATCTTGTCCCCCAGCTCCGCGGGGTTGGGCAGCGCCGCGGCGACATCGTCGCGCGGGCTGACCATCTTGCCGCGCACGTCGATCGGGTCGGTGCCGTCGAGGCCGAGCTTGTTGAGGGTGCGCAGCACCTCGATGAACTCGTCGCC
>CAIKSH010000059.1 GCA_903830015.1 uncultured Solirubrobacterales bacterium
CTACCTGCTGGTCCACGGCGAGCTGCCGACCGCCGACCAGCTGGCCGAGTGGACCCACCAGATCACGATCCACACCTTCGTCCACGAGAACGTCAAGGGCTTCATGCAGGGCTTCCGCCACGACGCGCACCCGATGGGGATGCTGCTCGGCGCGGTCGGCGCGCTCTCGACCTTCTACCCGGACGCCAAGGACATCGACGACCCCGAGAGCCGCGCCATCCAGACGATCCGGCTGATCGCCAAGATGCCGACCCTCGCCGCCTTCGCCTTCCGCCACTCGCGCGGCCAGCCCTACGTCTACCCCGACAACGATCTCTCCTATTCGGGCAATTTCCTCTCGATGCTCTACAAGATGACCGAGCTCAAGTACGAGCCCGACCCGCGGCTCGAGCGGGCGCTAGACGTGCTCTTCATCCTCCACGCCGACCACGAGCAGAACTGCTCCACGAGCTCGGTGCGGATGGTCGGCTCCTCGGGGGTCGACCCGTACTCGGCGATCGCCGCCGGCGTGGCGGCCCTCTACGGCCCGCTCCACGGCGGCGCCAACGAGGCGGTGCTCCGGATGCTGCGCCGGATCGGCACCAGGGACCAGATCCCCGCCTTCATCGAGGGGGTCAAGGCCGGAAACGAGCGGCTGATGGGCTTCGGCCACCGCGTCTACAAGAACTACGACCCCCGGGCGAAGATCATCAAGAGCACCTGCGACGAGGTCTTCGAGGTGACCGGCGTCAACCCGCTGCTCGAGGTCGCCCAGGAGCTCGAGCAGATCGCGCTGGAGGACGACTACTTCATCGAGCGCAAGCTCTACCCGAACGTCGACTTCTACTCGGGCCTGATCTACGAGGCCCTCGGGCTGCCGGTCGAGATGTTCCCGGTGATCTTCGCCATCGGCCGCACCAGCGGCTGGGTGGCCCAGTGGCTCGAGATGCTCGACGATCCGGACCTCAAGATCGCCCGCCCGCGCCAGATCTACACCGGCGCGCGCAACCTCGACTACGTGCCGATAGCCGACCGCTGACCGGTGGCCGGCGGCTACACGCTCTCGATCCAGCAGGAGGGCAGCTCGAAGAGCGAGCGCTGCCCCACCCTCGAGGACGCGCTCGATTCCCTGCAGGCCGAGCTGAACGCCTCCGGCCCGGGATCGCGCCGTGAGACGGTCAACGCCTTTGTCCGCGACTACCAGCCCGACGAGCTGGTGGCCATGCGCCTGGAGATACGGGGGCACGGCGTCTGCGGCGGCATCGACCTCCGGGGCGACGGCTCCGAGGAGCCCTATACCGGGCGGATCCGGCGAAAGCCGATCGAGCCGGCGCCGGGCGAGAACGCGGTGAGCGCCCTGCGCCGGACGCTCATGGCCCAGGCGGGGGAAGGCTGAGCGCCGTCCCGTAGAGGCGAAGCCACTGCCGCGGCTCCCGGTACCCGGGCAGGTGGGACTCCAGCAGCGCCCAGAACCGGGGCGAGTGGTCGGGTACCACGCGATGGCAGGCCTCGTGCCAGCAGACGTAGCCGAAGACCCGCGACGGGGCCAGGACCAGCCGCCAGTTGAGCGAGATCGCGCCGCTCGGCGCGCAGCTTCCCCAGCGCGAGCGCTGGTCGCGGATCGAGACCGGCCCGTGCGACACCCCCAGCGCCGCCGCGGCCTCGGCCAGCCGCGCCTGCCCCTCGGCCCGGGCCTGGCGGCGGTACCAGCGCTCTAGCGCCGCCGCGGCGTCGGCCCCCGCCGGGACCAGGAGCTCGTCGCCCCGGCGGTGGACCCGCCGGCGACCCTCCTCGGGCCTGACGGGGAGCCGCTCGTCAAGGAAGGGAACCGTTCCGGGCTCGACGGCAAGCACGCGCTCGGCCTCGGCCAGCCGGCGGCGCCGGGCGGCAACCCACGGCTCCAGCTCGCGCACCGCGCGC
This sequence comes from uncultured Solirubrobacterales bacterium, assembly GCA_903830015.1. Classification (GTDB taxonomy): domain Bacteria; phylum Actinomycetota; class Thermoleophilia; order Solirubrobacterales; family Solirubrobacteraceae; genus F1-60-MAGs163. The sequence goes on from CAIKSH010000059.1 coordinate 1,900, forward strand.
TCGGCGTGCTCCTCGCCCACTCCCTCCGGCAGCACCACGACCAGCGCGCCGTCACGCTCCATCCTCAGGCGAACGTGCCGGGCGCGGGCGGAGCGCCGGACGGTGTAGGCAGGCTCCATCGCGTCGAGCCTACGGGCCGCGCAGGCGCAACGCAGGCGCAATAATCGCGCCGATGCCCCACTCGGCCGCCCAGCTGCCCACCGATGTCCGGTCCCCCTTCGACGTCTTCCTCAACGGTGTCCTCCAGCGCCCGGGCGAGGACTTCCAGGTGATCGACGGCTGGCTGGTCTTCGAGGGCGACCTGCGCAAGGACAAGATCAGCGGCTGGCGCTGGGCGCTCGGGGCGTGGGGCGTGGGCACCTACCGCCAGGACGACTCGATCGACGTGCGCTGGACCCGCGCCGACGGCAGCCCGGCGGTGGCCGAACGGCTGGAGATCGTCAGCCTTGACGAAGAAGGGCCCACGGACGCAGCAGGCGAAGCGCGCTGACGATCGCCCGGGTCGCCGGGGAGAGGTTGAGCGTGTAGAAGTGGATCCCTGGCGCGCCGCCGGCCAGCAGCTCGGCGCACTGGAGGGTCGCGTAGGCGACGCCGAACTGGACGACGGCCTCGGGATCGTCGGCCCGGGCGTCGAGCTCGGCCTGGAGTCCCTCGGGGATCGTCGCGCCGCAGAGCGAGGTGATGCGCTCGAGCTGGGCGATGTTGGTTATGGGAAGGATCCCCGGCACGATCGGGACGTCGATGCCCGCTGCGCGGGCCCGGTCAACGAAGTCGAAGTAGGCGGCGTTGTCGAAGAAGAGCTGGGTAACCAGGAAGTGGGCGCCGGCATCGACCTTGCCCTTGAGGTGAACGAGGTCGTCCTCGGGGCTGGCCGCGGCCGGGTGAACCTCGGGAAAGGCAGCGGCGCCGATCGAGAACGAGTAGTCGGCGTCGATCAGCTCGACGAGCTCCCGCGCGTACTCGAAGCCCCCGTCGGCCTTGACCCAGTCGCCGCCGCCGGGAGGGTCACCCCGCAGGGCCAGCACGTTCTCCACGCCCAGGCTCTCGAGCTCGTCGAGCGTCTCGCGGAGGTCATCGACCGTGGCGTCGACACAGGTGAAGTGCGCCATCGCCTCGATGCCGTAGTCGCGGTGGACGCGGGAGACGATCTCGAGCGTCTTCTCCTTGGTCGAGCCCCCGGCCCCGTAGGTGACCGAGACGAAGGCCGGGTCGAGCGGGACGAGCTGCTCGATGGCGGCGAAGAGGTTGGCCTCGCCCTCCTCGGTCTTGGGTGGGAAGAACTCGAACGAGAACGGGGGCTCGTCGCTCTCCTGGATTATCCGGTCGATACGCATGGTGGAAGCGGTGGCCTAACCGGCGAGGACCCATCGGTCGGCCTCGCCCTCGCTCTCGGCGGGAAGCTTGGCGACGTCGCCTACCACCTCGAGATGGTGAAGGTAGCTCCTCGTCTCCTGGACCCACAGGTTTGCGTGCAGCGGGCTGATCTCCTCCCCCTCGTGCACGGCACCGACCACCTCGAAGGCGCTCTGCGGCCCGGCCCGAAGCGCCTCCAGGCAGCCCGAGAGCCCCTCGGCGATGGCCACGCGGTTGGCGTTCACGTGGCCGGAGACCTCGGTGAAGGTCCGGCCGTGGCCCGGCAGGCAGAGGCGCATGTCGAGGTCGTCGACCACGTTGAGCGACTCGAGGTACTCGCCCACCGGGTCCGGCGTGTAGCCGGCCTCGAAGTAGAGCGAGACCCGGCCGAGCAGGTGGTCGCCGGAGATGAGCAGCCGGTGGGCCGGCTGGTAGAGGCAGACGTGCGA
>CAIKSH010000060.1 GCA_903830015.1 uncultured Solirubrobacterales bacterium
AGCTTCTCCCCCTCGCGGCGGCACAGCTTGCACTGGGCTCCGGTGTCACGCGCCATCTGCTACCTCACACCCGGCGCCGCTTGCGGGGGCGGCACCCGTTGTGGGCCTGCGGGGTCACGTCGCGGACGCTGGTCACCTCGAGCCCGGCGGCCTGGAGCGAGCGGATCGCCGTCTCGCGGCCCGAGCCCGAGCCCTTCACGAAGACCTCGACCTTCTGGAGGCCCTGCTCCATTCCCTTGCGGGCGGCCGCGTCGGCGGTGACCTGCGCGGCGAACGGGGTCGACTTGCGCGAACCGGCGAAGCCGGCGCTTCCGGCCGACTCCCACGCGATGACGTTGCCCTCACGGTCGGTGAGGGAGACGATCGTGTTGTTGAACGAGGTCTTGATGTGGGCCTGGCCGACCGGAACGTTCTTCCGGGCCTTGCGGCGTCCACGGGATGGTCTCTTAGGTGCGGGCACTCAGTTCCTCAGGTCTTGGTCGGCGCCTTCTTGCCGGCGACCTGCATGCGCTTGGGACCCTTGCGGGTACGGGCATTGGTCTTCGTGTTCTGGCCCCGGACGGGAAGCTTGCGGCGGTGCCGGATTCCCCGGTAGCAGCCGATCTCGCCGAGGCGCTTGATGTCCTGCGAGCGCTCGCGGCGCAGGTCGCCCTCGACGACGGTGTCGCGGTCGTTGACCTCGCGGATGCGGGAGACCTCGTCCTCGGTCAGGTCACGGACCTGGGTGTCCGGGTTGACCTTCGCCTCCTCGAGGATCTTGCGGGAGCTGGAGCGCCCGATGCCGTAGATGTACGTCAGGCCGATCTCGACGCGCTTGTTGAGGGGGATGTTGATCCCTGAAATACGGGCCATTCAGCTCACCCCTGGCGCTGCTTGTGGCGCGGATTCGGGCAGATGACGAGAACGACGCCGCGACGCCGGATGACCTTGCACTTTTCGCACATCGGCTTGACCGAGGGCCGTACCTTCATTTCGCCTTCTTCTCGATGGTCCGTGAAGAGGCTCTGGCGACCGCAGGAGGTCGCCGCTACCGCTCACGGATTGAAGCTTTTGCCCAGGAACCCGCCCTGAACTCCGACCACTAACGGTAGCAAAACCGCGGCAATTGGCGGCTCTGGAGCCCCTCACCGGCGGTCACGCACCATTTCGTGCCAGGGGTTGAGGATCCGGGGTCCCTCCGCGGTGACGGCAACGGTGAACTCGAAGTGCGCCGACTGCGACCCGTCGTCGGTGTAGACCGACCAGCCGTCCGAGGCCATGTGGACGTCGGGGCCGCCGACGTTGACCATCGGCTCGATGGCCAGGACCATGCCCTCGGTGAGCTTCGGACCCTTGCCGGCCGGCCCGTAGTTGGGCACCTGCGGGTCTTCGTGCATGCTGCGCCCGACGCCGTGCCCCACGAGCGTCCTGATCACCGAGAAGCCGGCGTCCTCGACCCGCTCCTGCACGGCGTGGGAGATGTCCCCCACCCGGTTGCCGGGCCGGGCCTGGGCCACGGCGTCGAAGAGGGAGGCCTCGGTGGCGGCGATCATCCGCGCGGTCTCCGGGTCGATCTCGCCGACCGGGAAGGTGCAGGCCCCGTCGGCGACCCAGCCGTCGAGCGTGACGCCGATGTCGACCGAGATGATGTCCCCCTCCTCCAGCGTCACGTCCTCGCCGGGAATCCCGTGAACGACGAGGGAGTTGGGCGATGCACAGATCGCCCCGGGGAAGCCCCGGTAGCCCTTGAACGAGGGGACCGCGCCCTGGGAGCGGATGTAGCGGTCAACGGCGTGGTCGAGCTGGGCGGTGGTGATGCCCGGCCGGATCATGTCGGCGACCAGCTCCATCGCCCGCACGTGGATGGCGCCGGCGGCGGCGATCATCTCGATCTCTTCGGGGCTCTTGCGGATGATCACTGCGGCGGGACTCAGATCTCTTCTTCGCGGCGCAGCGTCGAGATGGTCGCGCGGATGTGGCCTGCGACCTCGTTCGGCGCGGCGGTCCCGTCGAAGCGGTGAAGGAGCCCCTGGTCGTCGTAGTAGGCGACCAGCGGGGCGGTCTGCTCGTGGTAGACGGCGAGCCGGTTGCGGACGGTCTCGGGCTTGTCGTCCTCGCGCTGGATCAGCGGCGTACCGTCGACGTCGTCGACCCCCTCCTCGCGCGGCGGGTCGTAGTCGACGTGGTAGATCCGCCCTGACTCGGGGTTTACCCGCCGGCCGGAGATCCGCTTGACGATCTCCTCGTCGGGCACCTCGATCAGCAGGACCGCGGTGAGCGAGCGGTCCAGGCCGCCCAGCGCGTCGGCGAGCGCGTCGGCCTGGCCGATCGTCCTGGGGAAGCCGTCGAGCAGGAAGCCGTCGCGGGCGTCGTCCTCGCCGAGGCGCTCGATGATGACGCCGATGATCACCTCGTCGGGAACCAGCTCCCCGGAGTCCATGTAGCCCTTGGCCGTCTGGCCGAGCTCGGTGCCGTCAGCGACGGCCTGGCGCAGGATGTCGCCGGTGGAGATGTGGGGCAGCTCGAACTCGTCACGGAGGCGCTCGGCCTGCGTTCCCTTTCCGGCTCCGGGAGGCCCGAGCAGGATCAGGTTGAGTTCGCTCACTTCAGGAAGCCCTCGTAGTTACGCATCATCAGCTGCGCCTCAAGCTGCTTCATCGTGTCGAGCGCCACGCCGACCACGATCAGCAGCGAGGTTCCGCCGAAGTAGAAGTTGGCCGCCGTCTGGTTGATGAGGATGGTGGGCAGCGCCGCGACCGCGGCCAGGTAGAGCGCCCCGGGGAAGGTCAGCCGGGCCAGGATGCGGTCCAGGAATTCGGCCGTGGGTCTCCCCGGTCTCACTCCCGGAATGAAGCCGCCGTACTTCTTTAGGTTCTCGGCCTGGTCGACCGGGTTGAACGTAATCGCCGTGTAGAAGTAGGTGAAGAGGACGATCAGGATCGTCTCGCCGAGCAGGTAGGCCCAGCCGGATGGAGCGAAGAAGTCGGCTACGTCCTGGGCCCACGGCGCCTGTATCAGCTGGCCGATGGTCGGCGGGAAAGCCATCAGCGAGGCGGCGAAGATCACGGGAATGACCCCGGCCATGTTCACGCGCAGCGGGAGGTAGGTCTGGCCGCCGCCGCTCATCCGCTTGCCGATCACTCGTTTGGCGTACTGCACCGGAATGCGCCGCTGGCCCTCCTGGATGAAGACGACCGCCGCGATGACCGCGAGGGCCAGGAACGGCATCATCACCTTGAAGACCTGGTCGGGGCTGGTCCACCAGGCCTGGATGC
>CAIKSH010000061.1 GCA_903830015.1 uncultured Solirubrobacterales bacterium
ATCAGCTCCAACCGCGCCGACGTCAAGGAGATCCAGCAGACCTACGACGCCGACTTCCCGCCGGTCACCACGCCGCCTTCGTTCAAGCGGCCGAGCCTCATCTGGTCGCCGAACGGCCCCGGCTTCTCACCGAAGTCACAGGGCTTCAACCGGGTGATGCAGCTGATCGACACCGCCGACAAGACGCTGGATGTCTACGTGCTGCTGCTCGACCTCGACACGATGCGCGAGAAGCTGATGGCCGCGGCCAAGCGTGGCGTAACCGTTCGGGTGATCTTCAACACGACCGGCCCGCAGGCGATGTCCTACGACCAGCTCAAGGAGATGGTGGGCGCCGGCGTGCAGTTCGCCTATGACCCGAGAAACAGCGTCGGTTCGGTATTCATCCACGCCAAGACGGTCCTGCGTGACGCCGCCGACTCGGACCGGATGGCCTACGTCGGCTCGATGAACGTCGGTGACTACGTCTCGGTTAATTCCGAGCGTGAGCTGGGGATCCTGCTGTCGCGCAAGTCGCTGACCGACAAGATCGCGGCCACCTACGCCGGCGACTGGGCCTCGGCCAAGAAGCTCGAAATCGTCGGCGGGGTCCCCGTTGATCCCTTCCCGGCCCCCGAGGGCCGCAAGGACTACTGCGCCGGCTAGGCGCCGGGCCAGCGGCCCGGGCTGAGTGCCCGGGCCGCGCGTAGAATCCTCGCGGACATGAATGAGGTCCGCGAGGCATACACCGAGGCAGAGGTCCGCGACGCAGTCCAGGCCGTCCTGGACGGCTCACGGTTCGAGGAGCTCGCGGCCGCTGAGCGCGGCCTTCGCACCCCGCCCGCCGGCCGAAAGAGCGAGGCGACCTTCGACCACATCGTCCAGACCGCGGCAGAGGTGCTCGACGACGTCCCGCTCCGCGACATCACCACCCACCTGATCGCCGACCGCGCGGACGTGAATATCGCCACGGTCTACCGGTACTTCTCCGACCTCGAGTCGATTCTCGTCGAGTTCGACCTGCGGTACCAGCGCCTGTCTCTCGCGGGTATCCAGGAGATGGCCATTCAGGGGGCCTTCACCGAGGACCGGAGGGCCTGGAGCGACAAGGTCTTCGAGATGGCCACGGTTGTGCGCACCGACACGCCGGGCGCGATCGGCATCGCCCGGGACGGCTACGCCATCCCGCAGGTGCGCGAGATCACGCGGGCGGCCGAGTTAGTGGCCGCACGCATGAGCGCGGTAGCCACCGAGTTCTACGCTCCCGGAATGAAGAGCGAGGACGAGTGGTACGAGATGTATCTGGCGGTGATCCGCGCGACGTCCAGGATTCTTGACGAGGCATGCTCGGTTCGCCCGGCCGACCTTGGGCAGATCGAGGCCCTGAAGGAGATGGCCTTCAACTTCTTCGAGCCTCACTTTCAGGGCCGTTGAACCAGACCTAAGTCCCTGCTAGTTTCCCGGAACCAACGTTTTAGTTGGTATGCGGCGGGCGCCTCCCCTGAGCGTCCGCCGCACCCATCTTCGGAGAGCAAGCCATGAGTTCGCGATCAACCGCCGACGGCCCCCCGATCAGTCCCTTCAGCTCGTCCAGGAGGCGCCGGCACGTGCCGTGGGCGGCGATTGCTGCCCTCGCCGGCTCGCTCGCAGCCGCCGCCGTTGCCGCGCTGCTCATCTTCGGCTGAGCGACGATTTCCGCGCCGGCCGTCGCGGCCTTCGCAACTAGACTCGCCCGGCAAGCGACGAAGGGACCGGGCGTGGCCGACCAGGCGCAGGACGCATTCCAGATCAGCGATCGCGAGACCGATGAGCGCGGGGCGTTCGTCCGCCAGCAGAGCGCCTTTCGCAACTGGGTGCGGGCCGACGGCTCGTCAGAGTTCCCGCCCGAGGCCGGCCGCTACCACCTCTACGTATCGCTGGCCTGCCCGTGGGCCTCGCGGGCCATCATTTACCGAAAGCTCAAGGGCCTGGAGGAGGCGATCCCGATGACCGTCGTCGACCCGGTCCGCGACGCGAAGGGCTGGCGCTTCTTCGCCGACGATCCCGACCCAGTCAACGGCTTCGATTACCTCTCCGAGGCCTACGAGCTGACCGAGCCGGGTTTCTCCGACCGGGTGACCGTCCCACTGCTGTGGGACACGAAGACAGGCCGCGCGGTCAACAACGAGAGCGCGGAGATCATCCGGATGCTGGGCAGCGAGTTCAACGAGTTCGCCGAAAACCCGGAGCTCGACCTCTATCCCGAGCCGCTGCGCGAGGAGATCGACGAGATCAACGCCCGCGTCTACGACTCGGTCAACAACGGCGTCTACCGGGCCGGCTTTGCCACCACCCAGGAGGCCTACGAGGAGGCCTTCGACGAGCTCTTCGGTGAGCTTGACCGGCTCGACGCCCTGCTCGCCGAGCGGCGCTACCTGCTGGGCGACCAGATCACCGAGGCCGACTGGCGCCTGTTCGTGACCCTCGTTCGGTTCGACCCCGTCTACGTGGGTCACTTCAAGTGCAACCTGCGCCGGATCGCCGACTACCCGAACCTCTCGGGCTACCTGCGCGACCTCTACCAGCAGCCGGGAATCGCCGAGACGGTCAACATCGACCACATCAAGCGCCACTACTACATGACCCACCCGCAGATAAACCCCACCGGCGTGGTGCCCAAGGGCCCCGAGCTGGATCTCGACGCGCCCCACGGGCGCGAGGCGGTCGGGGCCGGCGGAGGCTGAGCGCGGCCGCTCAGGCGGCCGGGTCGGGCACTACGCGGATGTAGGGCTTGGGCTCTTCCCAGCCGTCCGGGTAGCGCTCCTGGGCCTGCTCGTTGGTCACCGAGCCGGCGATGATCACGTCGTCGCCGGGCTGCCACTGGGCCGGCGTGGCCACCTGGTGCTCGGAGGTGCGCTGGAGCGAGTCGATCACGCGGAGGACCTCGTCGAAGTTGCGACCTGTGGTCATCGGGTAGACCAGCACGAGCTTGATCTGCTTGTCGGGACCGATCACGAAGACGTTGCGCAGCGTGGCGTTGTCGGCCGGGGTGCGCTCGGTCGGGTCGCCGGAGACGTCGGAGGGAAGCATCCCGTAGGCCTTGGCGACGGTGAAGTCGCTGTCGGCGATGATCGGGTAGTCGGGCCGGGCGCCCTGGGTCTCCTCGATGTCAGCGATCCACTGCTCGTGGTTGTCGAGCGGGTCGGTGGACAGGCCGATGATCTTCACGTTGCGGCTGTCGAAGTCGGGCTTGATCTTGGCCATGTAGCCCAGCTCGGTGGTGCAGACCGGGGTGAAGTCACGCGGGTGGGAGAAGATGACCGCCCACGAGTCGCCGATCCAGTCGTGGAAGCTGATCTCGCCCTGGGTGGTCTGGGCGGTGAAGTCGGGTGCGGTATCGCCGATGGTCGGCACGTTGGGGCTCCTTGCGTTCTGGTTCAAAACGGCCGCCGCAGCGACCGGAGGCAAAACTATACAAAACGGACTGGGATTAGGGCTTTTGACCGACGGGCCTAAGCTGGACCGGTGACCGACGAGCCAACGGAGGTCCCTGCCGACCCCGGTATCAACCCTGACCGCGAGCTTTTCGGCGCCCAGGCGCCGGCCGTACCTCGCGAACGCTCGGACGCCGATCGCGTCGCCCTCACCGCCAGCGAGATGGCCATGGGATTCTCGGCGCTCGGGGAGATCGGGCCGGCGATCTCGATCTTCGGCTCGGCGCGCACCAGCGAGGACGACCCGCTCTACGAGCAGACCCGGGCGATCGCGCGGCGGCTGGGGGAGGCCGGCTTCGCGATCATCACCGGGGGCGGCCCGGGCCTGATGGAGGCCGCCAACCGCGGAGCCCGCGACGCCGGCGCCCTCTCGGTCGGCCTGAACATCGACCTGCCCTACGAGCAGGAGCTCAATCCGTACGTCGACCTTCCCCTCAACTTCCACTACTTCTACACGCGCAAACTCATGTTCGTCCGCTTCGCCTGCGGCTTCGTGGTCATGCCCGGAGGCTTCGGGACGATCGACGAAGCCTTCGAGGCCTTCACGCTCATCCAGACCGGCAAAGTCGACGACTTCCCCGTGGTGCTCTTCGGCGAATCGTTCTGGGGCGGACTGCGGGCCTGGGTGCGCGAGAACCTCCTGGCCCGCGGAATGATCGAGGAGAACGACCTGCGGGCGATGCTGATCACCGACGATGCAGGCGACGTGGTGGCCCAGTGCCTGGACGGGGCTCTCCTGCAGGGCTTTGTCTTCGACCACGCCGGCCGCTGACCGGGCGCTCAGTTGAGCTGGCCGGCGAGCATCACGACGAGGTAGGCCAGCGCACCGGCGCCGATCAGGCGCCGGAACCAGTTGACGCCGTCGAAGAGCTCCAGCCAGGCGAAAACGGCGAAGCCGACCACGAACAGCGCCCGCGCGACCAAGTGAACGGTCCCGGTGGTCAGCCAGCCGACGACCAGGCCGAAGAGGGCCAGGATCAGCGGCGGGTTGGGGAACTGCCAGAGGATGAAGCCCGGGGGCCCCTCCAGGCGGCTGAGCTTTCGCCAGCGCCGCCGCAGCGAGGCCAGGGCCCCGCCTTCTTCGCTCAAGCCGCTACTCGACGCCCGATTCCCGCGCGGACTCGGTCGGCGGCAGGATCGCGCCAATGATCCAGAAGAGCGGGAAGAAGATGCCGATCACGAACATGATCCAGTGACCCTTACGCAGGGAGGTGACTCCCAGGAAGATCAGCAGGGCGATGTAGATGACGACGAAGAGTCCGTACCAGAAGCCGGACAGGGCGATAGGAGTAATCATTGGGCGCACCCTATAGGGCTTCGCGGCGGAGGCGCCGCGACCCTTGGACGGTGGTGGCGGCGCCTGTAGGATTATCGGGCCGGGCAGCCCGGCGCCCGTCCCCCGACCAGGAGCAGCCAAGTGACCCGCACCGTCGCCCGCCCCCTCGCCCTGACCCTCTGCCTGGCCGCCGTTGGCGCCGCCGCCCTCTCGGGTTGCGGCAAGCCCGAGTACTGCGCCAAGCGGACCGACTTCGGAAACTCGCTCAAGACCCTGGGCAAGGACGCCACGACGCTTCCGCCCAGCGGCCAGCAGATCAACACCGACATCCAGAACGTCCAGAGCTCGTGGCAGGCCCTCAACACCGCGGCTGCCAAGGACTTCCCCACCGAGACCAAGAACCTCCAGAGCGCGGTCGACTCGCTGGCCCAGAGCGCCCAGAAGCTGCAGAGTGGCACCGGAACGGCCAACAAGCAGCAGGTCGCGGCCACGGCGCTGACCATCGTCGGCCAGCTCGGTGACCTCAACAACTCGTGGAACGCCTTCCAGAAGGCGACCGACTCCAAGTGCAACTGACGCGCTGCCGCTGAAGGCCCCGGCTAGGTTCGCGCCATGGAGTCCGGGTCGATCCGCTGGGTAACCAGCGACGCCGACATGGAGGTGCTGCCCCGCGGGCGCCACTCGCTCCCGCCCGAGGCGGTCGCCGACTCCCAGCGCGGGCGCATGCTGCGGGCTGCTGCCCTGGCGGTGGCCGAGAAGGGCTACGGGGAGACCGTAGTCACCGACGTCATCGAGCGGGCCCACGTCTCGCGCAAGACCTTCTACGAGCATTTCGCCGACCTGCAGGACTGCTTCCGCCAGGCCCACGCCCTGGCCTGCGACACGCTGCTCGCCCAGGTAATCGATTCCTCCCGTGCCGGCCCACAGGAGGGGTTCGAGACGATCCGCAGCGGAGTCCGGGGCTACTTCGAGCTGATCGCCGGAGAGCCGGAGATGACGCAGGCCTTCTTCGCCGACGCCGTGGCCGCCGGGCCCGCCGTCGCGCTCAAGCGCCAGGAGACGATGCGCATCCTCGCCGGCCTGATCCTCGCCGGCTACCGGATCGCCCAGGACGGCGATCCGGCCCTTCCGGATCCGCCGGCGCTCGCCGGCACCGCGGCGACCGGCGCGATCAACGAGATCTGCCTCACGGCGCTCGCCGACGAGCGGCTCGACCTGCTTCCCGGGCGCACCGACGAGATGGTGGCCATCATTCGTGGCATTCTCACCTCCGGGGCCTGAGGGCCGGAAACTGAAGTGCCGACCGAGGTCCCGATCCGAGGGGGAATGATCCGCCTGGGCCAGCTGCTCAAGCTCGCCGACCTCACCGACGGCCTGCCGGTAAAGGAGCTGCTGGCCGGCGGCGCCGTCTACGTCAACGGCGAGCCTGAGGCCCGGCGCGGGCGCCAGCTTCACCCCGGGGACCGGGTGCAGGTCGGCGACGCCGAGCTGCTGGTCTGCGCTGGCGGCTGAGCGCCCTCAGGCGGTGGCGTGGCCGCGGCGCTTCTTGCGCGGGGTGAAGGCGTCGGCCAGCGACTGCTCGTCGTAGCCGCCGATCACCTTGCCCTCGGTGGCGTAGCGGTATAGGGCCACGCGGAAGACGGTGGTGATGGTGAAGCTGAAGAGCGAGCCGATCGCAATCCCCAGGCAGGCGATGGCGATGAGCGCCAGCCCCAGCGCCTCGACGCTGCCGAGCAGGAGCACGCCGCCGACCCCGACGAGGATCGAGGGGAGGAATACGAGAACGAAGACGGCAATCCCGATCGCCGCGTTGCCGACCACGCCCTCGCCCCAGCGCTCCTTGACCACCGAGACCGATTCCTTGAGCGCGTCAATTGGCCCCACGCCCTTGAGGGCGATGATCGGGATCACGAAGAAGCTCGCCACCGCCCAGGCGAAGCCGGCCAGGGCGCTGGCGATGGTTCCCGCGATGGCCACGAAGGCGTTGTCGCTGCCGCTGGCCAGCGACTGCAGCGCCGAGAGGATCGCGCCGACGGTGAAGGTGACCAGCGACCACTTGAAGATCACCCCGGTGTGCTTGCGGGCGGCCGAGAACCCCTGGCCGAAGGTGGTGTCGTGGCCCTCGAGGGCGTCGGTGGCGCAGGCGGCGAGGGCCACGGCGAAGAACTGGGCCACGAAGCAGATGAAGAAGCCGCCGACCAGGAAGAAGGGGATCAGCCACCAGGCCGAGTTGGTGACCGCCGCGACGGCGATCCCCGGGCCGAAGAAGACGATCGCCAGCACGAGGCCGAGCGCTACCGAGACGATCGGGAAGATCAGCAGGGACTTGTCGCTGCGAACCACGCTCCAGCTCTGCTTGGCCAGGTCCCAGCCCCGGCGGATCCGGCCCGGCTTCTTCTTCGGCTTCGGCTGGGCTCCCTGATCGGTCATGGGGGAAAGGTACCGGCCGCCGGGGCGCCCCGAAAGACCAGCGGTTGCCCGCCGGCGCCGGGCGGTACGTTCACGGCGTGAGCGAGCTCGTCCTTCCCGGCTGGGAGCCGGGCACGGTCTGCCTCCTGGCCACGGCCGGCGAGGAGCCCCACGCCATACCCGTCTCCACGGCGCTGCGGGCCGGCGACCGCGACGTGCTGCTGGCCCTGGGAGCCCGGCGCGGCGCCCTGCAGCGCCTGCGCGAAGACCCGCGGGTCGCCCTGGCCGTGCTGGCGGCCGGCGACCTGGCCTTCACCGCCCATGGCGAGGCGTCGGTGGTCGCCGACCCGCTGGAGGGGCTCGACGGCGTGGTCGCAGTGCGGGTTGCCGTGGACCGGATCAGCGAGCACGGCCGCCCGACCTTCGAGATCGAGTCGGGCGTGGGCTGGAGCTGGACCGACGAGGAGGCCCGCCTGCGCGACGAGCAGGTGCGCGCAGCGCTGCTCGCGCTCAGTGCGAGCTGACGACCCGGTCGATCAGCCCGTACTCGACGGCCTGCTCGGGAGTGAAGAAGCGGTCGCGCTCCATCGCGTCGTGGACCTCCTCGACGCTCTGGCCGGTGTGCAGGGCGTAGAGCTCGTCGATCTTCTCGCGCGTCTTGAGGATCTCGTTCATGTGGATCTCGATGTCGGTCGACTGCCCCTCGAAGCCGGCCGAGGGCTGGTGGATGAGGATCCGGCTGTTGGGGAGCGAGAGCCGTTTGCCCTTCGTGCCCGCGGTGAGCAGCAGCGAGCCCATCGACATCGCCACGCCGCAGCAGATGGTCTGCACGTCGGGCTTGATGAACTGCATCGTGTCGTAGATCGCCATTCCGGCGTAGATCGAGCCGCCGGGGGAGTTGATGTAGATCGAGATGTCCTTCTCGGGGTCCTCGGACTCCAGGTGCAGGAGCTGGGCGACGATCAGGTTGGCGACCATGTCGTCGATCGGCGTGCCCAGGAAGATGATGCGCTCGTTGAGCAGGCGTGAATAGAGGTCGAACTCGCGATCGCCGCGCGAGGTGGACTCGACGACAGTGGGAACCATCGGCATGCCCTAACCCTAGAGGCTCGCCCCCGCGCAACGGTGCGCCCGGCGCGGCCGGCCGGCGCCCGGGGCGGCCATACTCAAGCCAGGTGTTCAAGCTCAACCTGCCCAACTTCCTGACCGTCCTGAGGATCCTGCTGGTCCCGGTGCTCGTCGTCGCGCTCCTGGCCGAAGGCGGGCGGACCGTGGACATCATCGCCGCCTGCGTCTTCGCGCTGGCCTCGGTGACCGACGCCCTGGACGGCTACCTGGCCCGCTCGCGCAGCCAGGAGAGCTCGTTCGGGAAGCTGATGGACCCGGTCGCCGACAAGCTCCTGATCATTGCCTCGCTGCTCGCGCTCGTCTCCCTGGGCCGCGTGGCGGCCTGGGTGGCGATGGTGATCGTCGCGCGCGAGTTCGCGGTTACCGTCGCGCGCCTGGCCGCCCGCTCGGAGGGCGTGGTCATCGCCGCCAACTGGTGGGGGAAGGTCAAGACCGCCGTCCAGGTGGTGACGATCTTCCTGCTGATCCTGATCGAGCCCTCGCCGACCTGGGTGGACGTGCTGGTCTACGTGATGGTCGCCGTCACCGTGATCAGCGGGATCGACTACTTCTTCGGCATGCGCCGGCTCCTGCGCGAGGCCGAGGCCCGCCGGGGCCAGCCGCGCGAGCGGAGCCGCCCGTGAAGTGGCTGGTCGCCCTCGTGGTGCTCTGCGCCGGGCTGGCGTTCGCCACCGCCGCCTACGTCGTGCTCTGGAACCGCGACCCGGTTCCCAACGAGGTCGGCGCCTGCCTGCGCGAGGCCAGGCTTCCACTGGTCCGCTCGGCCGACGGGCTGTCGGTGCTGCGGGCCGAGATCGAGGCCAACCCCCGGTTTGCGCCGGTTCGCCGGTGGGACTGGGGGCGCACGAAGGGACTGCTCTTCCGCGGCGAGGCCGGCCGCTTCGCGCTGCTGGCGCTGTGGAACGACCGCGGGCCCTCGCTGGCCGGGCGCAACGCCGCCGAGCGCATCTACGCCACGCCGGCGCGCTACTCGATCGTCAGCCTCGAGGTGCCCGACGAGGGACGCCTCGAGCTCTGTGCCGAGAAGGCTTCGGGCTGACCCTCAGCGGCCGGCGGCGTCGAGCCACTCGCGCATCGAGGTGTGGTGCTCGAGGTGCTCGCCGGTGGCCAGCTCGTGGCGCAGCTCGCCGAGCAGGCCGAAACGCTCGGCCACCACGTTGTGCTGGTGGATGGTCTCCAGGTTCTCCTGGCGGGTGGATATGAAGGTCTGGTCGTCGAGGCCGTCGTAGCGGTTGACCACGCCCTGGATCATCTCGCGGACGCAGTCCTCGACGAACCGCGGGCGGCGGTGGGCCTTCTCGACGACGGCGCCCTCGTCGGAGCGCTTCATCAGCTCGTAGATCTCTGAGGACATCGAGTCCTCGACGATGGCCAGCAGGTCGGCTGCCTCGACGTCGATCGGGTTGTTCTCGGTCGAGCCGACGTAGAGGGTGCCCAGCCCGCGCTGGTTGTGGGTGGCCACCGGGACGGCCTCGATGATCTCCTCGATCTGGCCCTCGTCGTAGCCGGCCTCGGCGAGGCTGACCCGGGCGCTGGCGGCGACCAGCTCCTGGGCGCAGGGGCAGGCGGTCATGCCCTGGGCAGCGACGCCGACCAGGCGGCGAGTGCCCTTCTCGGTGGCCGCGGCGGCGCCGTGGAGCGTGTAGATCTCCTGGGTCATGACGCCGGATACCGGGGCGGGCTTGTGCTCCGGGTAGCGGGCGGAGATGGTCACGTCGGCCCGTCGGGCGCCCTGGCGGTCGCGGACGGTCTCGGCGATCCGCTGGGCGAGCTCCTCGGCGCGCAGCGCGCTGCCGCCGACCACCGCCTCGCCGATCGCCTCGTTGACGACCTCCTCGAAGCGGGACATGTGGGCGCCCTTCTGGTGGGGCCCAAGGTCGACGAAGCACTCGAGCCGGGCGTGGTAGGGCTGCTCCTCGCCGGCCGGCCCGATCCGGATGACCTTCTCTACGCCGGTTACCCCGACGCGGGAGAGGGAGACGTTGATGGTCGGCTTTCGGTTCTGGACGTCGGGCGATTCGGTGAGCGCTGAAGGCTCCATTGGCTACCTGCCTGGTAGGGAGCGAGAAAGGGTATCCGGGCCGGGGTTCGACCGGGGAATGTCAACCCGCCAGCTTGTGCTATCACTCACAAAGTGGGGGGAGTCGCTGGAGGGCGTCTCCCGGAGAGAAACCGATTTCAGGAGCTGTGGTGACATGGCAACGACGGTAAAGACAGGAGGACTTCTCGCCGACGAAGCGCCGGTCTGGGAGCGCAAGGAGCTGCGCAGGCTGATCGCCGACGGACAGGAGAAGGGCTTCCTGACCGTCGCGCAGGTCGCCGGGGCGCTCGAAGAGGTCGAGGTCAGCCGCGAGCAGGTCAGCGAGCTGCACGGCCGCTTCGAGGAGCTCGGCATCGACCTGGTGTCCGGCGAGGAGGGCGGGGCCGACGCGCAGGCGCCGCCGATCACCGAGGGCGCCCCGCGCCGCCGCGACGGCAAGGAGAAGGCCAAGCGCGAGCAGATCGATCTCACCGTCGAGCCCAGCCTCGACTCGCTGCGCCTCTACCTGCGCTCGATCGGCCGCGTTCCGCTGCTCACCGCCAGCCAGGAGGTTGAGCTGGCCCGGCGCATCGAGCGCGGCGACATGGACGCCAAGCAGCACATGATCGAGGCCAACCTGCGGCTGGTCGTTTCGATCGCCAAGGGCTACCTGGGCCGGGGCCTGACCTTCCTGGACCTAATCCAGGAAGGCTCGCTGGGCCTCATTCGCGCCGTGGAGAAGTTCGACTACCGGCGCGGCTACAAGTTCTCCACCTACGCGACGTGGTGGATCCGCCAGGCGGTCACCCGGGCCATCGCCGACAAGGGCCGCACGATCCGGATCCCGGTCCACATGGTCGAAAAGCTCAACAAGGTCACCCACATCGAGCGCCAGCTCGTGCAGGTGCTGGGCCGCGAGCCCACCGCCGAGGAGATCGCCTTCGAGCTGGACATCACCGCCGACGAGGTCCGCGAGATCCTCAAGCTCAGCCAGCAGCCGGTCTCCCTGGAGAAGCCGGTCGGCGACGAGGAGGACTCCGAGCTCGGGGACTTCGTCGAGGATGACAGCGCGATATCGCCGTTCGATTCCGCCTCGGAGAACCTGCGTCGGCAGAACATCTACCGGGCCCTGGAGACCCTGCCGCGCCGCGAGCGCGAGGTGATCGCCCTGCGGTTCGGCATCGGCGGAGGCAAGCCGCTGACCCTCGAGGAGGTCGGCCGCGCCTTCGACGTGACCCGCGAGCGGATCCGCCAGATCGAGAACCACACCCTCAAGAAGCTCGAGTCGATGCCCGAGGCCCAGAAGCTTCGCGACGGCGCCTGAGCGCCGGCGGTGCGTACAATCCCCCTCCGCCGGGGGGATGCCCGAGTGGTTAAAGGGGACGGGCTGTAAACCCGTTGGCTCTGCCTACGCAGGTTCGAATCCTGCTCCCCCCATCGGCCGGCCTCAGCCGGTGAACGGCTCGACGCCGGCCAGGTAGATCCACCAGCCGGTGAGCAGCACGGTCAGCGTGGTGGCCACCGGCACCAGGATGCGACCCCGGCTCACCCGGCCCAGGGCTACGGCGGCCAGCAGGGCGAAGCCGGGGATCGCCGGGTACAGGTAACGGGGCAGGAAGAAGTCCCAGTTGGCCGCCTGCAGTGCGATGGCCATCCAGGCCAGGCCGGCCGCCACGGGCAGCGCGAGCAGGGCCAGCAGGCGGCTCCGCCGCTCCCGGGGCCTGAGGGTGAGCACTCCCGCCGGAACGCCGAGCAGGATCGCGAACCCCAGGATCCCCGCGACCCAGCGGCGCGAGCCCGACAGGAACCACGACCACCACTCCTCGGCCAGCGGCGCGCGGGTCAGCACGACCAGCCGGGAGGGAATGTCGGTCACGTCCCACCGGACGCCCTTGGGGTTGAGCACCGGCTCCTGCATGTCGCGGACGATGGCCGACCCGGTCAGCGAGCCGTAGCGGTCCAGGTTGGAGGCCAGCCACGGAGCGACCATCAGCAGCGGGAGGCCGAGCGTTCCCAGTGCGGCCAGGGCCCGCGTGCGCCCGGGGATCGAGGGATCACGCAGGATTACCCACAGGACGACCAGCAGTCCCGGCACGAAGGAGACGATGGTCAGCCGGGTCAGCAGCCCCACGCCGAGCAGGAAGCCGGCCAGCACCATCAGCTTCGCGCTGCGCCGCTGCCAGGCCAGCCAGAGGACCAGGGTCAGGGCCACCCCCAGCACCAGCTCGAGCCCGGCGTTGGAGAAGGTGACCGTCCTCAGGACGACCCCCGACCAGAGGAAGACGGTCAGGGCGACCGCGAAGAACGGCTTTGGGTCTTCGTCTGGCTCGCAGACCGCCCGCGCCAGCCGCCACAGCAGCCACGCCGCAAAGAAGAGCAGCGCCAGGCCGAAGAGCCGCAGCAGCCGCAGTTTGAGCACGTAGTCCGAGCCCCCGACCAGGAAGACGGGCGCGGCCAGGAGGTAGGTGAGCGGTGGCTGGAAGGCCTCGTAGCTGTAGCCGCCGAGCCCGCGGTCGCGGCGGTCGATCTGGCCGGGAGCCGGGTAAGTGCCCTCGTAGATCGCCTCGGTCTGGGGGCTGATGAGGTCGGTGCCCAGGAGCGGCAGGCGCTGCTCCTCGGCGACGCTCTGCACGTAGCTGAAGTGCGCCGCCTCGTCGCCGGTGAAGCGGGGGAGCGAGAAGACGGTCGCCAGGCCCGCGACGGCGACCACGGCCAGCTGGACGGCGATCAGCGCCCGGACCGGTCCTATCCGCCGTAAGGCCGTCTCCACGCGGCGACCCTAACGGCCGCCGCGGCCCTTCAGCGGCCACTCCGGGCGTTGCGAATGGGGCCCGCGGGGCCGCTCCGGTACGTCCGGAAGCTCTGGTTCGCTGGCCGCGTGGCCACCGGCGAGGAGAAGAGGGAGGCCGGCCAGGAGCTCCCGCCCGACAACCAGGGCGCACGCCGTAGCGCGTGGCTGGCCCTGGAATACCCGGCGATGGGGGACTTCGACGATCCCAAGCTCGAGTGGCGGCGCCTTTTCTCCGAGATCCTCGGCACCTTCCTACTGGTGCTCGTGGCCGCCGGCGCCGGCCTGCTCCACGTCTCGAACGGGGACCAGGTCTCCCTTGCGGCCGCGGTGGTCGCCCCGGGCCTCATGGTCATGGCGATCATCCTGTTCATGGGCGCCGTATCGGGCGCCCACCTGAACCCGGGCGTCTCGATCGCCTTCGCCCTGCGGCGCGACTTCCCGTGGCGCCGCGTCCCCGGGTACATCATCGCCCAGCTGGTCGGGGCCGTCCTGGCCGCGGTCTTCCTCTACGCGGTCTTCGGCGACGCCGGCAACCTGGGCACCACCACGCCGGGCCCGGGCTTTGCCGCCTGGCAGGCGCTGCTGATCGAGATGGTCCTGACCTTCGGCCTGGTGAGCGTGATCCTCGGGACCGCCTCCGGCGCCCAGAATGTGGGCGCCCTCGGAGCGCTCGCGGTCGGTGGCTACATCGCGCTCGCCGGCCTCTGGGGGGCGCCGGTGAGCGGCGCCTCGATGAACACCGCCCGCTCGTTCGGGCCGGCGCTGGTCTCCGGCGACTTCACCTCCTTCTGGGTCTACGTGGCCGGACCGCTCGCCGGCATGCTCCTCGCCGTGGGCTGCGCCTTCGTCCTGCGCGGGGCGGGCGGCAGCTCGGTCTCGCTGATGGCCGGCTCCGGGCGCCTGGGCTCCGAGCGCCGCCGCCAGGCGCGCGAGGAGAAGGAGGCGGCGCGCGAGGCCGGTGCCGATCCGGGCGGTGACCCGCCCTCCCAGCTCTCCTGAACCGGCTCCTCCGACAGGGGCGCCCGCCACAATGCCTGCGGCGCTACGATTGCGGCCCTGGGCGGCCGCCGTGCTATCAACAGGCCCATGCGTAACCGACTGCTTCTCCTAACCCTTCCCGCCCTCGTCGCCGGCCTCGTGCTGAGCGGCTGCGGCTCTTCCCAGAGCGCCGCCGACAAGGCCGCCGAGCAGGCCGCCGAGCAGGAGAAGAACCCGCCGACCATCTCCGACGCCGAGGTCCCGGTACCGAAGGCCGAGAAGGTCGAGCCCGGTCCGGGCGAGGGTGACATCAACACCAAGCCGAAGATCCCCGCCCAGGAGGGCCCGGCTCCTACCGAGCTGATCGCCCAGGACGTGATCGTCGGCACCGGCAAGGAGGCCAAGAGCGGCGACAAGGTGAGCGTCCAGTACGTCGGGGTTCTCTTCGACGGCGGCGAGGAGTTCGACACCTCCTGGAAGAGCGACACCCAGGCCGGCTCGCCGTTCGAGTTCACGCTCGGCTCGGGCCAGGTGATCCAGGGTTGGGACGAAGGCGTGGCCGGCATGAAGGAGGGTGGCCGCCGCCGGCTCCTGATCCCCGCCGACCTGGCCTACGGGGCGGCCGGAAGCCCGCCCAAGATTCCCGCCGATGCCGCGCTGGTCTTCGACGTCGACCTCAAGAAGGTCTCCGGCGGCTGAGCACAGCCCTCCGGCCACCATGCGCCGCCTGCTGCCCGCCTGCCTGATCGCCGCCGTGCTGGCCGTTCCGGCGGCCGCCTCGGCGTCGACGAGCGCCGGTGGCAGCTGGCACTCGGCAACGCCCGAGGGGGGCGCGCTCGACCTGAGCGCCGTCGCGCTCGGCCAGGAGGAGCGGGAGCTGGTCTTTCGGGCGAAGTCCAGGCAGCCGATAACCCCCGCGCTGCTGTCGGCGACCGGCGGCGGTGAGATCTGCCTGTCGATCGATCCGAAGGCGACCGCCGCCCGGCGCCTGTGCCTGAGCCGGGAGTCGGGCCGCTGGCAGTTCAAGCTGTCCGGCCGGGCAATCGACGCGAAGGTGACCCAGCCGCGCGCGACCGAGGTCGAGGTCCGCTTCCAGCCCGGCGACGCGGCGCTGCGAAAGGGGGCCGTCGACTGGAACGTCTTTGCCCGGGCCGCCGGGTGCGTGAGCGTTATGGGCCTGGGCGCCCCGCAGGGCGCCGCGGGCCCGAAGGTCCGGCTCGGCGCCGAGCCCGAGCTGCCCTGCACCCACCAGCTCCCGCGCACCGGCAGCTACGCCGGCCGGGTCTGGCAGGTGAAGGTGAGCGGCTGCGTGGCTACCGGAGCGGCCCAGGTCTCCCGCGGGCCCCGCGGCAAGCGGGTCGCGCTCACCTACGACGACGGGCCTGCCGTGCTGACCCCCGCGTTCATGTCGAAGCTGAAGTCGCTCGGCGTGCCGGCCACCTTCTTCATGGTCGGCCAGCAGGTCGGGGGCCGCGCCGCCCTGCTGCGGCAGATGCTCGCCGACGGCCACATGGTCGCCAACCACTCGTGGAACCACCCGATGATGGGTGCCGGCGGCCCTGGGGCCAGCTCCCAGCTCAGCCGGACGAACGCTGCCATCCGCAACGCCACCGGCTACACGCCTTGCCTCTTCCGGCCCCCCTACGGGTCCACCGGCGCCGACCTGGTGCGCCGGGTGCGCGCCCAGGGGATGACCTCGGTCCTGTGGAGCGTCGATCCGCTCGACTGGCGCCAGCCGGGCTCCGGGGCGATCGCTTCGCGCATCATCTCGCAGGCCGGCCCCGGCGCGATCATCCTCTCCCACGACGGGGGCGGCCCCCGCGGGCAGACGCTCGCCGCGCTCCCCAGCATCGTCAAGGCCCTCAAGCGCAAGGGCTACACGTTCGTCACGGTCAACGAGCTCCTCGGCTACCGCGAGAAGCTCTCGCTCGTCCGCTGAGCGCGGGCGGCTAACGTCGCCTGCGTGATCCGCGGCGCCGCCGACTCCCTGCTGGACCTCGCCGTACTTCCCGGCTACTCGCGCGTGGGCTGGCAGGCCCGGCGGGCGATGGGCCTGCTCGACCCGGTCGACGCCGACCTGACCGGCCGCGTCTGCGTGATCACCGGCGCCACCGGCGGCCTGGGCCTCGAGGCGGCCGGCCAGCTGGCCGCGCTGGGCGCGAGCGTCGTGCTCGTGGGGCGCAGCGAGGAGCGCCTGGCCGCCGCCCACGACCTGGTCGCCGCGCGGGCCGCGACCGGCGAGGGCCAGGTCGAGACCGTGGTGATCGACCTCTCCTCGCTGGACTCGGTCCGCCACGGAGCCGGCGTGATCCTCGAGTTCCACCCCGAGATACACGCCCTCGTCAACAACGCCGGGGTCCTGCTTGACTCGCGCCAGGAGTCGGCAGACGGCTTCGAGCTGAGCTTCGCCACCAACGTCCTGGGGCCGTTCCTGCTTACCGAGCTGCTCCTGCCGGCACTCGAGGCCGGCGCCGATACCTCCGGCGCGCCCTCCCGGATCGTCAGCGTCTCCTCGGGCGGCATGTACACCACCGGG
>CAIKSH010000062.1 GCA_903830015.1 uncultured Solirubrobacterales bacterium
CGCCGATCAGGTCGAGCGCCGAGTAGCCCTGCTGGCAGTCCACGTTGGGGACCGGCGCCATCGCGATGCCGATCGGGCGGGTGCGGTCGATGGCCCTGCCGGCGGCCACCGCCTCGTCGATGTAGGCCTCCTGGCCGCTGCTCACCCGGGCCGAGAGCTCGTTGCCTACCGACCAGACGGCGATCGAAGGGTGGCCATTGAGGCGCTGGACCATGCCGGAGAACGCGGCCACGGCCCGCCGGCGGACCTCATCCTTCCTGAGCTCGGCGCCGGAAACCTGGAAGACCGGCACCTCGGACCAGACCAGCAGCCCGTTGCGGTCGGCCCACTCGAGCGAGTTGGGGTGGAGCGGGTAGTGGGCGCGAACGAGGCCCGCCCCGAGCTCGCGGACCATGGCGAGCTGCTTCTGGCGGTAGGCGTTGTCGACCGCGAAGCCCCGGTCGCGCGAGTCCTCGTGCATGCCGACGCCGCGGAGGTTGACCCGCCGCCCGTTGAGGGTCAGCCGGCCGCCCGAGTCGACCACCAGGGAGCGCACCCCGAGCCGGCGGCTGACCGTCTGCAGGCGGGTGCCCCCGGAGCTGACGCTGACGTCGCCGTTGTAGAGGTACGGACGCGACGGGGACCAGAGCCGCGGTCCGGGGACCTTCAGCGAGGTGGTGAAGGTGCGCGCCTGGCCGGGGGCGATCCGGGCCGAGCCGACCCGGACGGTCCGGGGCCCGAAGCGGCCGGCGATGTCGACCGCCTTCGGGCGCGAGGAGTAGTTGCGGGCGGTAACCGACCAGCGGACGGTGGCCGCGCAGCTCGCGCAGGGAAGCTCGGGGATGACGTTCACCTGCTCGAGGTCGATGTCCCTGACCTCGCGCAGGTAGACCTCGCGCAGGATCCCGCCGTAGTTCCACCAGCCGCCGCGCGGGCGGCCGCGGGCATCGGTGATCGCCGGCGGCAGGTCGCTCTCGGTCCGGCGGGTGTCGATCCGCACCACCAGCCGGTTGACCTCCCCGCGCTTGACGGCGCTGGCGGGAAGGGCGACCTCGAAGGGCTCGAAGGCGCCCTTGTGGGTGGCCAGGCGGCGGCCGTTGAGCCAGACCGTCGCGGCGTAGTTGATCGACTCGAAGCGGACGATCCACGCCGCCGAGGCCGCGGCCCCCGCGGGAAGGCGGAAGTCGCGCCGGTACCAGCCGACGCCGCCGAGGTAGGAGGCCATGCTCTCGTCGTTGACGTTCCAGGCGTTGGGCACCGTGACCTTCGTCCAGTCGGCCGTGTCGGTGCTCGTGGCCCAGCCGGACTGCAGCCCGGTGTCGGAGGGGTCCAGGCGCCGCAGCCAGGTGCCGTCGAGCAGGAACCGGCCGCTCGGGCCCTGTTCGTAGAGGACCTTGGCCGACGGGGCGGCTCCCGGAGCCCCGGACTGGGCTGCGGCCGGCGCGGCGAGCGCGAGCGAGGCGAGCGCAGCCAGCATGAGGAGGCGGGTCAGCCGCGGCATGAGGCCTCTCCGTCGATCGGCACCCCGATGCGGTCGATCCGGACGCTGCCCCCGAGAAAGGCCACGCCGCTGCGGGTCACCTCGAAGCACTGCACCCATACGCGGGAGGTCGGGCCCCCGTCCTGCCAGGCGACGCGGGTCGGGCCCTTCTCGGAGCCCAGCGCGCGGGCGGTCGAGGAGTCGTAGCGCACGATGTTCACCTTGCCGCCGCCGTCGAAGCGGCGGGCCAGCCCCACGGTGGTGCGCCGGCAGGCCGGCTCGGCGGCGCAGGAGGGCATCATCGCCAGCATCGCCCGCGAATCACCTTCGGCCTGGTATGTGAGCAGGTCGGTCACGTAGCTTCGTTCACGGTTATCGGCAGTGAGCCAGCGGGCCAGGAAGAAAGAGATCACCAAAAACAGGGCCGCGAGAACGGCGATCACCGCAATCCTCAGGGCCACCGGCACGAGTAATCAGGGTAGAGCCCGCCGAGGCGGCGATGCGCCAGTTACCTGCCGGCCCTATACGCTTGCCGCGTGATTGCCCGCATCCTCTTCCTGCCCATCGGGATCCTGCTGGGAACGGTCCTGGCGCGGAAGGTCGGCGCCAATGCCTTCGAGAAGGGCTGGGCCGGCTCGCGCGGGACGCTCCCGCCGACGGCGACCACCGAGCGCGCTACCTGGCCCGAAGTCGTCGGGGCGGCCGCCCTCCGCGGCTCGATCATCGCGGTGACCGCGGCCGCCTTCACGCGGCTGGGCGCCTCGGCCTTCCGCTACCTGTTCGGCTACTGGCCGGGCGAGAAGAGCCCGGCCCCCGCGCCGCAGCTGCGCCAGCGCTCCGAGTGAGCGGGGCGGCCGACGCGGCGCTGCTGATGGAGCGCCTCGGCCTCGAGGAGGCCGAGCTCTGCACCATCCTCGACGCCGACCCGATCGAGATCCTCTCCGGCGCGCTCGACCACCGCCCGGAGCTGGGGATCCTGCTGGCCATGACCGCCGAGGTCGAGGCGAACGTCGCGGCAGGAGTGCTGCCCCGCTGGCTACGCACCTCGGGGCCCGAAGGGCGCCCGGTCGACCTCCTTCTCGCGCGCGACTTCGAGGGCTTCGAGACGGCGCTCGAGACCCTCACGCGGCGGGGCTTCGTTATCGGCGGCTAGAAGAGCTGGTTCTCGCCGCCGAAGACGTCGCTCACCGAGTCGTCGGTGAAGATCCGGCGAACCGAATCGGTGAGCAGGTCGGCGCAGGTGAGCACCCGGATGTTCTCCGGGGCCCCGGGCCGCAGCGGGACCGTGTCGGTGACGACGATCTCCTCGAAGCCGGCGCCGGCGAGGTTCTCGTAGGCCGGGCCGCTGAAGAGGCCGTGGGTGGCGGCCGCGTAGACGCGGTCGGCCCCGGCCTCCAGGACGGTCTGGCCGGCGGCGGCCAGCGTGCCGGCGGTGTCGATCATGTCGTCGACGATGATCGCCGTCTTGCCCTTCACGTCACCGATCACGTAGCCGATCTCGGCCACCTGGTGGGCCGGGCGCTCCTTGTCGAGGATCGCCAGCTCGGCGCCGATCATCGAGGCGAATTTCTTGTTCAGCTTCACGCGGCCGGCGTCCGGCGAGACGACGACCAGGTCGTCGAGGCCGAGGTCGGCGAAGTACTGGGTGAGCATGAAGATCGCGGTCATGTGGTCGACCGGGATCTGGAAGAAACCCTGGACCTGGCCGGCGTGGAGGTCCATGGTCAGGACGCGGTCGGCGCCCGCCGACTCAAGCATCCGCGCCACCAGGCGGGCGCTGATCGGCTCGCGGGGAGAGGATTTCTTGTCCTGGCGCGAGTAGCCGTACCAGGGGGTGACGGCGATCACCCGGTGGGCCGAAGCGCCGACGGCGGCGTCGATCATCACCATCAGCTCCATGAGCGAGTCGTTGGCCGTGACTCCGGTCGCCTCGTTGCCGCAGGTCGGCTGGACGATGAAGACGTCGGCGCCGCGGATCGACTCCTCGAAACGGCAGTAGACCTCACCGTTGGCGAAGGTCTTGAGCGTCACCGGCCCGAGGTCGACACCCAGGCGGTCGCCGATGCGGACGGCCAGCTCCGGGTTGGCGCGCCCCGAGACGAGCATCAGCCGCTTGTCGTACTCGATCGGAAGGCTCGTGGTCATCAGCGAGTCGGCCCGCGATTCCGGGTCGTCGGGGAGTCTAGGTGCGAGGTCGGTCACCGGTCGCCCTTCCCGTTGCGCTTGCGTTCGTCGTAGCCCTCCTTGTTGAGCTGGCGCTCGCGGCCGATGGCCAGCGACCCGTCGGGCACGTCCTCGGTGACCACGGTGCCGGCCGCGGTCCAGACGTCGTCGCCGAGCTGGACCGGCGCCACGTAGGAGACGTGGACGCCGCCGTGGACGCGCTCGCCGAATACGGTCCGGTGCTTGCTGGTGCCGTCGTAGTTGGCGGTGATCGTCCCGGCCCCGAGGTTCGCGCCGGCCCCTACGTCGGCGTCGCCTACGTAGGAGAGGTGCGGGACCTTGGCCCCCTCGCCGATCTCGGCGTTCTTGAGCTCGACGAAGGCGCCGACCTTGGCGCCGGCGCCGATCACCGTGCCCGGCCGCACGTGGCTGAACGGGCCGACGCTGGCTCCGTCGCCGACCTCGCAGTCGGCCAGGTGGCTGCGCAGGATGCTCGCGTCCTCCCCCACCTTCACGCCGGCGAGGGTCGTCCCCGGGCCGATCCGCGAGCCGGAGCCGACGACGGTATCGCCGGAGAGGACCGAGAACGGCTCGACGACGGCGTCCTCCCCCAGCTCCACCCCGACGTCGATCACGGTCGAGGCGGGATCGACGATGTCGGCGCCGGCCAGCATCAGCCGCTCGACGATCATCGCCCGCGCCACCTCGCGTACCCGGGCCAGGGCGACCCGGTCGTTGACGCCGAGCAGGAGGTTCGGATCCTCCGAGAGGACCACGGCCACCTTCCCCCCAGCGGCGGCGATCGCCGGCAGCACGTCGGGCAGGTAGCGCTCCCCCTGGGCGTTGTCGCTGCCGACCTGCGGGAGCGCGGCGGCCAGCGCGTCCGGGTCGAAGACGTAGATGCCGCTGTTGACCTCCCGGATCGCGAGCTCCCCGTCGGTCGCGTCGCCGGGATTCTTGGTCTCGACGATCTTCTCGAGCGAGCCGTCGGCGGCCCGGACGACACGCCCGTAGCCGCTGGGGTCCTCGAGCTCGGCGGTGGCGACGGTCGCCGCGGCGCCGGCCTCCTCGTGGCCGGCGACGAGCGCGGCTATCGCGGCGGCCGAGACCAGCGGCACGTCGCCGCTCAGCACCACGACCGGCTCCCCGGGCTGGACCAGGCCGGCCGCGGCGGCCAGCGCCCCGGCCGTGCCGTCGGCCTCGGGCTGGACGGCGATCTCCACGCCTTCGGGCAGGTGGCCTTCGAGAACCCGCTCCGGGGAGTCGACGACGATCACCTTCGACGCGCCGGCCTCTCGGGCGGCGGCGACCGGCCAGGCGACGAGCGGCCGGCCGCAGAGGTCGTGGAGCACCTTCGGCGTACGGGAGCGCATGCGGGTTCCCTGCCCGGCAGCGAGGATCACCACGGTCGGCGCGCTCACCGGGCCATCGTAGACCGCCGGGCCGTTCGGCGGCGGGCGGAACGGCCCGCCACCGGGTGAAAGGCTGGGGGGCAGGGATTCGAACCCCGACCTGCGGCTCCAAAGGCCGTCGTGCTGCCGTTACACCACCCCCCACCGGCCCGGCCGATGATAAGGGCGCCGGTCAGCCGCGGCCAGGTATGCGCCCGGCGCCTGCGCCTGCCTCGGTGGCCGGGCCACCGCGCCGGGAGATCCCCAGCACGCGCATCGCCTTCAGGCCGAGGC